>JANOTU010000550.1:0-12184 GCA_031416515.1 Hyphomicrobiales bacterium | reverse complement strand
CCCTCATCTGCGGATAACCCCTCCGGCAAACCCCCAGAAGCAAACTCAGCCCGTGTTGCACCATGGCGAACGCCCATTGGATTTCAGCGGGTGCCCAGTTTCACCGGGGCCTTGCGCTCACAAGCTTGCGCTTACATTTCTGGAGTATGCCTGAACATAGCACAACGAGCGTACGCTGTCAAGGACTAAATTCCAGTTCCAGCCTGGCAGGCCACCCCCGTGCCGCCAATGCCGCAATAGCCTCTTGGGTTCTTGGCCAGATATTGCTGGTGATACTCTTCAGCGAAATAAAACTCCCCGGCCTGGGCCAACTCGGTGGTGATCCGGCCATAGCCCCGCGCCATCAGCGCCTTCTCATAAGCCGCCTTGGACGCCAGCGCGGCACCCTGCTGCGCCGGGGTCGTCCAGTAGATGGCCGAGCGATACTGGCTCCCCACATCATTTCCCTGGCGCATCCCTTGGGTTGGATCATGGGCCTCCCAGAAAACTTTAAGCAGCGCTTCGTAGCCCACCTTCGCAGGATCGAAAACCACCAGCACCGATTCGGCATGAGCGGTGCCACCAGAGCACACCTCCTCATAAGTGGGATTGGGTGTCACGCCCCCGGCATTGCCCACCGCCGTCACCCACACGCCGGGCACTTTCCAGAAAATGCGCTCCGCTCCCCAATAACAGCCGAGCGCGAAAATCGCCGTCTCAGCGCCCGGAGGATAGGGGCCTTTCAGCGGGTTGGCGTTGACAAAATGTGTGTGCGCCGTGGCAATGGGTGAGCTTCGTCCGGGCAGGGTCATGTCGGTCTCCTTTGTGTCCCCGCCAATATAATGCACGATTTCGCCCACCACCACTCAACAAAGCTTGAACGCAGCCGTTTCGCCGCTATAAGGGCCCCACTTGAAGGAAGGGTGGCCGAGTGGCTTAAGGCACACGCCTGGAAAGCGTGCATACGTGAAAGCGTATCGGGGGTTCGAATCCCCCCTCTTCCGCCAGCATTCAACCGCCCGCAATGATTCGCTTGTAGTTTTCCGAAAAAGCGCTTATGTGACAAAAATCGAGTTTCGGCCAAATGGCTTGACCTTGGTATTGCGACACGTCGGATACCTCTGTTCCAATCATACAATCCAGAACTTCGATCTACGGCGTACTCCATGTTGGGGTGCGCTTTTACTTATTGATCCTAGAAAGGACATATGATGCAAACAGGTACCGTTAAGTGGTTCAATTCCCAAAAAGGTTTTGGCTTTATCCAGGCAGACGCCGGTGGTCCGGACGTATTCGTCCATATCAGCGCGGTTGAGCGCGCTGGCCTCCGCGGCCTCAATGAAGGCCAGAAGGTTTCCTACCAGATCGCCGTTGACCGCAAGACCGGAAAGTCTTCGGCTGACAGCCTTCAAGCCACGTAATAACCAACGACCACCCCGCATTTCCAGCCGGAAATGCGGGGTTCTTCACATTTAGCGTCTGGCGCCATTTCAGCCAGCCAGGAGGATTTTTTGCAAGTATTCGTGCGCGACAACAATGTTGATCAGGCTCTCAAGATCCTGAAGAAGAAAATGCAGCGCGAAGGCATTTTCCGGGAATTGAAGCAGCGCGCGGCATTTGAAAAGCCGTCTGAAAAAAGGGTCCGCGAAGAGGCCGAAGCCATTCGCCGCGGCAAGAAGCTGGAGCGCAAGAAGATGGTGCGCGAGGGCCTTCTGCCGCCGCCAAAGCCCAAGGAAAGAATCCCGCGCCCCACGGATACGAGCCGCTTTGACCGGCCCGGCGCAAACCTTTCCGGCCCAGGCCCCGCCCTGTTCCCCCTCGCTTCCGCCGCATTCGGCAGGGGCTGAGCCACACACCCAAGCGAATTCCGCAAGCCGAATCCAGCCGTGACATGATCTGTCAAGGCTGGATTCGGCTTTTTGCATTGATGGCGGCCCCGGCAGGATTCGAACCTGCGACCCCCGGTTTAGGAAACCGGTGCTCTATCCAGCTGAGCTACGGGACCGTTTCTGGGAGCCTTATAGTTCCATTGCAGCAGCAATGAAAAGGCCCGGATGGTTTTTTCCGGGCCTTTTGAATCATGCGGCTTCTTCGGCGGGGATGGCGGCTTCGGCTTTGGCGTCGCCTGCTGCGGCGGCGCGTTTGGCGTTTTTGCTGAGATATTCACCAAGCTCGCGGATTGACTGGTCGTCGTCGATCTTGCGCACTGCGGCGATTTCCCGGGCCAAGCGCTCCAGAGCCTGCTCGAAAAGCTGGCGCTCGGAGTATGACTGCTCGGGCTGGCGCTCGGAGCGGTAGAGATCGCGCACCACTTCGGCCACCGACATGAGATCGCCGGAGTTGATCTTTGCATCATATTCCTGAGCGCGCCTCGACCACATGGTGCGCTTGATGCGGGCACGACCGCGCAAAACCCTGAGCGCCTGTTCAATCTGGGTGCGGTCAGAGAGCCTGCGCATGCCCTTTTGCTCAGCCCGGTTGGTTGGCACCTTGAGGCGCAGTTTATCCTTTTCGAAATCCACGATGTAAAGCTCAAGCACGGTGCCGGCGATTTCCTGCTCTTCGACATTGACTACCCGGCCAACGCCGTGCGCCGGATATGCCACCAATTCGCCGGGCTTGAAGGCATGCTTGCGCGGAGCTGCCGGGGCAGCGGCCACGACAACGGCAGGCTTGGCCACAGGTGCCACAACCACCGGCTTGACCGCTGCGACCACGGGTTTGACCGCCGCCACAACGGGCTTGGGCACAATAGCGGGTTTGGCCACTGCTGCGGGCTTGGCCGCAACAGGCTGGGAGGCGAGCGGTTTTTTGACGGCAGGCTTCAGAGCCACCTTTTTGACCGGCTCAACCTGTGCTTTCTTCACGGGCGCTTTGGCTTTCACGACTGGTTTTGAAACTTTTTTGGGCGCGGCCTTGGTTTTGGTCTTGGCAACCGGCTTAAGAGCGGTTTTGGCCTTGGTCTTGGGCTTGGTCATTTATCTTCTGCCTTTCACAAATTTCACGGTAAGAGCGGCAATGCCGCAGCCCGCGCGGGCCAACCCGGCCCCTCGTTTTAAACTTTCCACCTATCTGTGATTTGCCGACGATCAAGCCTGCCGGACAAAATATCCGGGCTGTGCGGCCCGGGTTGGTCTTCCAATTAGGTCAAAGTATCCATGTGACGCCATATAACACAGATTTGGACAAAATTAAAGTGTGACTTTTCAGTGTACGGTCTATTTTTGTGGCGCAGACCGGTTTTAATGGCAAGCAGGGTTAACAAAAACGGGCTTATCTTCGCCTTACGGGCATAACGGCCATGCAAAATTGCGAACTCAGTCGCCTTCGCCGGGTTCGGGTGAGAAGTACTTCTCAAATTTTCCGGGCACTCCCTCGAAATCCTTACCATCTGCCGGTCCATCGCGCTTGACTGCGATATTGGGCCATTTCTTGGCGTATTCGGCGTTGAGCTTGAGCCATGGCTCAAGTCCTGGCTCGGTATCGGGCTTGATGGCATCGGCCGGGCATTCCGGCTCGCAAACCCCGCAATCGATGCATTCATCGGGATGAATCACCAGCATGTTCTCGCCCTCGTAGAAACAGTCCACTGGACAGACTTCCACGCAGTCCATGTATTTGCATTTAATGCAGTTTTCGTTGACGATATAAGTCATGAAGTTCCAGCCGTTCTTTATACCGAACAAGTCTCTAGCAAGATTCAGGACCCGATGCATCCCTTTTTTGCGACAGTGACCCATCTGAATTTGACATGGCAAGGTCCTCGTATAGGGTCTGGGCGGCAGACGCCGGTCCTCGGCGTTGGGCCAGTCCGGTTATTCTGAGCACCCGGATATGGGCATGAACCGCAACCGTCAAGACATCGCCCACGACGACACTGTGACCGGGTTTTGTCACCTTGCCGCGGTTCATGCGCACACCACCGCCCTTCACCAGGCTGGCACCCAGGGCGCGCGTTCTCACGATTCTGGCAAACCAGAGATATTTGTCGAGTCGCTGGCGGGTCTCAGCCAGACTTTCCCGCCATTTTGGCCTTGAGCGCCATCAGCACGGCAAAAGGCGAATCTGGATCAACCGGTTTTTCATAGCGCGGCTTGGGTTCCTCGCGCGGGGGGCGCTTGTCAGGGCGCTTGGGGCGCTCAAAGCGGGGTTTGCGTTCAGCTTCGGCGATGGGCTCGACCTTTGGTGGCGGCGGCTTTCTTTCCGGGCGCTGGCGGAAGGGGCCAGTGGCCTTGGGCCACCAGACTTCAATTTCAACCTCTTCGACACCGGGTTCGGGCGTTGGCGCTGCGGCCTCGGTCTCGGCCACAGGTTCGACGCTCTCAGGCACTGGCGCTGGCGCTTCGGCCGCGGCTTCCACCACAGGCTCGGCCTTGGGTTCTGCGTTTTCAGGTGCTGCCACAGGCGCTGCAGCCGCCACCGGTTTCTTCACCTTCTTCTTCTGCATCTTGAAATCAAGACTGCGTAAAATTCCCTGAAATTCTTCACCAGAACATCCAACCAGTGACATCATGTCAGAGACCACGACAAAGCCGCCGCCTTCAGCCGAACCGGCGGGGCGCTTTTCTTCCGGAAAGCGCGGCCGCCAGAACACGCGCTCGCGGATCAAATCAGCAAGCCGCTCCAGCATGTCGATGCGCACCACGCGGAGCCCGCAAATCCGGTAGCCGCAGACACCATAAAATCCGCGCGGGGTGGAAGCATCAAAACCCGCCGAGGTCAGGCCCTGTCCGGGCGGCATTGGCAGTTTGGCCAGTTCCAGCTTGCCCTCTTTCTGCTGTTGCAACGCCCAGAGCAGCAGGCGAACTTCAGTGGTCGCCGGTTTCAGCAAGGCTGGGACAAAGAGATGGAACGCGCCAAAGCGAATGCCGGCCCCGCGCAATCTGGCCCGGTCATCAGCGCTCAAAGACTTCACATCTTCGGCCACCAGATCGCGCGACAAAACGCCCACAGTTTCGATCATGCGAAAGGCGAGACCGCGCGCCACACCCTCAAAGCCTTCTGCTTCCTCCAGCTTGACCAATGGCTCCAATGTTGCCGCGATATGCCGGTCAACGAATTTTTGCAGTCGGGCCTGCACCGCCTCGCGGTCTTCAGCACCAAGCTGGTCACCAGCATCGACCACAGCGTGGGGTTTGAGCAATGACGCTCCCGCCCCAAGCCTGCCAATTGCCGCATGATGCCAGATGATTTCGCCGTCGCGGGTGAGCTTCAGATCTGGATCAGCCGAAACGGCAACAGCTTTGGCCCGCGCCGCAATCTCGGTAGCCACCGCTTGCAGGGCGGCGGCTTTCAGCGTCCTGGCTTCAGCGCCCTCGGCGTCGCCATCGGGGATAAACCTGAATCCCTTGATGCGTCCCACATATTCGCCTTCAACATGAATGGCGCCATCATCTTCAACTGTCGACATCAATTCTTCCTTCTGAGCCAGACGCCGCATCAGCACGCTGGTGCGCCGGTCGATGAAACGAGCTGTCAGGCGCTCGTGCAGGGCGTCGGACAATCTGTCCTCTATCTCTCTGGCGCGCCGTTGCCAATAGATGGGTGTTTTAAGCCAATCAGCGCGGTTGGCAATAAAGGTCCAGGTGCGCACGTGAGAAATGCGGGTCGAGAGCGCATCGAGGTCGCCTTCACTGCGGTCGCACTGCGCAAGCTGGCGGGCAAACCACTTCTCATCAATGAAGCCCTTGCCCGTCTGCAAATACTGAAACACCTGGCCCACGATATGGGCATGTTCAGAATTTGAGATGTTGCGGTAATCGGGAATCTGGCAGGTCTCCCACAGCCGCTCCACATCGCGCGCGCTTTTCGCCAGCGCTGCGATGGCACCGTCGCGGAGAACAGATTCAAGCGCCATCACATCATGGCCAGCCTGCGCCCGTGTCAGGCCCTCGCGGGCAGGAAACGCGCCAAGGCTTTTCTGCAAGCTGTCGGTTGTGGCGAAATCAAGATCGCGGTTGCGCCATTGCAGCACGCGCACACTGTCAAAATGGTGGTTCTCCAGGCGCTCCACGGTTTCATTGTCGAAGGGATCAGCTTCGGCGGTGACCCCAAAAGTTCCGTCATTCAAATAGCGCCCGGCGCGGCCCGCCACCTGGCCCAGTTCGCTCGCGTTGAGGGCGCGGTATTGAAAGCCATCGAATTTCCGTGTGGCGGCGAAGGCCACATGGTCCACATCCATGTTGAGGCCCATGCCGATGGCGTCAGTAGCCACAATGTAATCAACATCGCCCGATTGATAGAGCGCCACTTGCGCATTGCGGGTGCGGGGGCTCAGTGCCCCCAGCACCACAGCCGCCCCGCCGCGCTGACGCCTTATGAGTTCAGCCACCGAATAAACCATCTCCGCAGAAAAACAGACAATGGCCGTGCGTTTGGGCAGGCGGGCTATTTTCTTCTGCCCTGCGTAAGTGAGTTTGGAAAAGCGCGGGCGCGAGATGAAGGATGTGCCGGGAAGCAGCTTCTCCAGGATGGGCCGCATGGTGGCGGCCCCCAGAAACATGGTCTCCTCGCGCCCCCGCCTGTGCAGCACCCGGTCGGTGAACACGGCACCCCGCTCAAAGTCAGCGCAAAGCTGCACTTCATCAATGGCGAGAAAAGGCACATCAATGTCAGACGGCATCGCCTCAACGGTTGAAATCCAATAGCGCGGAGCAAGGGGAATGATCTTTTCTTCACCGGTGATCAGCGCCACCGCCTCATCGCCAACGCGCAAGCGCACCCGGTCATAAATCTCGCGCGCCAGAAGCCGGAGCGGCAGCCCGATCATGCCCGACCCATGCCCCAACATCCGCTCAACCGCGAGATATGTCTTGCCGGTATTGGTTGGGCCCAACACGGCGGTGATGTTTTTGGCGGGCGGCATGGTTAAATTTCAGTTGCAGTCGCCCTCCACACTTGAGGCGGCACCGCTTTGAGGTCAAGCACAATGATGCAGGCTGTTAACATCCAGATTCAAACCAGAACGAAACCCGCCCGAATCGCTGACCCACCTAAATTCAGGATTTGTTCCCCAGTCAATCAACGAGTTTCACGATGTTGGTTTCATATCCAGGCGAGACAGAATTTCAATGTCTTGGAATTTCAGCAAGCCGGAATTAACCATTCAACCGATATGGCTAACAAATGGTAGCGCCGCTGGCGCGAAGTGTCGCGGTTCTGTTAAGGAAGCGTTCTCAATGCGGAACGGACCGTGCCCGAATCGGATCAGGGCCGGTATTCTGGTTTTGTTCACACAAGATGTTGGGGGTTGAAGTTAAAGGCACCACAAGCGCGTTCCACAACGCGGGCACCCAGCCTCCGAAAGTCTAACGCCTCTTAACTATTCTGTGCCATTTCAGGAACGTCACAAATCGGGCAAAAAGTCGCCATTGCGGCTTGACCAGCCGGTTCTCTGCACCTATAGACACGCCCAACCCCGCCGGATGCCCGCAAGTATCCGGCCTCATCATTTTTGAAATGGAGCATTACGATGGCTCGTCGTTGTGAATTGACCGGTAAGGACGCGCAGTCTGGCAACAATGTCAGCCATGCCAACAACAAGACACGCCGCCGGTTCATGGTGAACCTGTGCAGCGTCAGCCTGATCAGCGATGCCATGGGCCTCACCTACCGCCTCCGCGTCAGCGCCCATGCGCTGAAGTCGGTTGAGCATTGCGGCGGGCTCGATACCTTCCTGATGAAGGCGGCCAATGATGATCTCTCGATCAAGGCGCTGAAGCTCAAGCGCTCGATTGAAAAGAAGCTGGAAACCAGGCAGGCCGCCTGATCGCATCTCCGCGTCAGTCCCGCGACGGCGAGCCGCAGGTCCAC
The DNA here is from genome assembly GCA_031416515.1 of Hyphomicrobiales bacterium. Lineage (GTDB taxonomy): Bacteria > Pseudomonadota > Alphaproteobacteria > Rhizobiales > Aestuariivirgaceae > Aestuariivirga. Next base: position 4,393 of record JANOTU010000550.1, on the reverse strand, counting down.
GGCTCGGCGTCATTGCGGGGCGAGAGGCTGGGCCGTTTCACTGAAATAAAAGAGCGGGTACAGTTCTGGGATTCAGAGCTTGGCGATTACTCCTACATCGAGCGTCACGCGGAAGTGATCTACGCCCGCATCGGCAAATTCTGCGCCATTGCATCTGATGTTCGCATCAACGCGCTGGAGCACCCAACCGAGCGCATCAGCCAGCACAAATTCACCTACCGCCCCAACGAATATTTCGCTCACGCCAAACTCGACAAAACCTTCCGCGAGCGCCGCGCGGCAAAGATTGTCGAAATCGGCCACGACGTCTGGATCGGCCACGGCGCCATCATCATGCCCGGCGTGAGCATCGGTCATGGCGCGGTGATCGGTGCTGGGGCCATCGTGACCAAGGACGTGGCCCCCCATGCAATCGTCGCCGGCGTCCCCGCAAGATTCCTCAGATGGCGCTTCGAGCCATCCCTCAGTGCACGGATCATCGCGCTCGGCTGGTGGGACTGGGAACACGAGAAGCTGGCGGCGGCGGTGACGGACATGCAGGCGATGAGCGCCGAGGAATTTGCGAAGAAGCACGAAGGGCCCAAGTCTTGAGCTTCCTCCCCTTCTTCCCCTTCTCCCCTTGCGGGAGCAGTCCCGCAGCCTCCATGACTTTGGCTCACCGCCCCCTCATCCGTCTCGCGCCCAAGAAAGAAAGGGGGCGCGAGCCACCTTCCCCCGCGAGGGGGGAAGGAAGAAAAGAAAGCGATCCCGCCCAGCGCTTCCCCCTTCCTTCCCCTTCTCCCGTTGCGCGTATAAAGGGGACGCTTGCCTTTCTTTACCCTCACACCGCCAACCCTAAATGGATGCGGATTGCATGTTCGAGGAATTCCAAATCACCTTTCGAAATTGCTCCAAGTTGATTCTTCAACCGGCTTTTGTCCGCAGCCATGATTTGGTCGGCCATGGCTTTACTGGTTTGGTTTCCGATTTTGACCAAGGCTTCACCGGGAAATACGCGCGCGGTGTTGCTGGTGACGGGAATGACCACGACGCGTGACAGGTTGCGGTTTGCGGAATCATTGCTGACGATGATGGCTGGCCTTCGCTTGGCGATTTCACTGCCGATGGCTGGATCAAATTCGACCCACCAGACTTCACCGCGTTTCATCGGCCCAATTTTTGCCCATTGAGTCTTTGCTCATTGCATCGATCCATTCCCTGGCTTCGGCTTCGCGCGTCTCGTCGGCTGCCATGGCTTGGTATCCAGCATCAAGCGCGGTGTCCAACACATGGGGACGCAACAGGTCCTCAATGAATTGGCTCATGCGGCGTTTGCCAATGGTGCGGTAAAGCCCATCGTAAACCGTCTCGTCCAAGCTGATGGTCATTTTCTTGTGCATGATCTCATATACGTTATACGTATTACGATTTCAAGGGCGGCGTCCCCTTTTACCCCGCCCAGCGCTTCCCCCTTTCTTCCCTTCTCCCCTGGCGGGAGAAGGTGGCGCGTAGCGCCGGATGAGGCGGCGGGCTAAGGCTTGTACGCGAACTGCAACAACAGCGTCCGTTGCAGCCTTGTATTGAAATTATTGTCCGAAACAATCGTCACCCGCGTCTCATCGCCAAACTTGCACAGCGCTATCCCCTCCATGTTGTCGATGGCGTGGGTGGTGGCTGAGCCTTCGAAGATGGGGGTGGGATCAACGGCCGCGCCGGCTGTGATCGCTGCTGCTGGGAAACGGCGCACTGACATGCCGGGGAAAAGCCCGCTGAAGCTGCGCTCCAGAATGAGAATGTCACCACCTTCAAGAATGGCGGCATCGGTGATGGCGTAGTCGCCCAAGCGCTTCACCGCGAAAGAGACGGTTTTGGCCCCCTGCCACAGCCAGCCCCGGATATTGCCGTTATCGTCGAGGTTGCTCTCAGAAATCACGAAATGATAATCCGTCCACGGACCAGATGCAATCTGTCCCACCGATTCAAGCTCGGCGTTGCGCGGGCCCTGCGCGATGCCCTTGGGCGACTTCAAAGCTTGCAATCTGGCCTTGAACCCTGATTTTCCCACATCATAAATGCCAACGCGCGGCCTGCTTTCAAAGCCCACCAGATAGCGGCCGGGCCCCACGCTGGCGATGGCCTCGGCATCAGAGCGGACCTTGCCCTTGAAAGGCCTGCCCCTGGCGTCCAGCATGGGCGCAAGCTCGGTCTTCTCCACGCCGCTGAGGGTTTCGCCGTCATAGCGCAACATCGCCTTGAACCAGCGGCCAGCATCGCTCACCGCCAGCAGCGACTTGCAATCTGGCGAAAGCGCGAGGCCCGAGAGGCCGCCGAACTCCGCGTCAGCGCTCTCAAGCTCCAGCCCGCCCCGCCACATGAGTGGCCCAAAGTCGCCGGTGCGAAGCCCTGAAAGCGGAGTCGCCGTCACCGCTATGGGATCGGCCTTTGCGCCAAGCGCGCAGGCCAAAAAAACTGCAAACGCCAGTCTCACGCCCGCGCGCGCCGCCTTGGCGCGGGCGCATGAGTGTCATCCTCAAACAACTCGGCGAGCTTCTCCGTCATGGCCCCGCCCAGCTCCTCCGCGTCCACAATGGTGACGGCGCGCTTGTAATATCGCGTCACATCATGGCCGATGCCGATGGCGATGAGTTCAATGGGCGAGCGGTTCTCGATGTCGGTGATGACCTGGCGCAAGTGGCGTTCGAGATAGTTGCCGGAATTGACCGAGAGCGTTGAATCATCAACGGGCGCCCCATCGGAAATCACCATGAGAATGCGGCGCTGCTCCTGGCGGCCCAGCAGGCGGTTATGCGCCCAGATCAGCGCCTCGCCGTCGATATTCTCTTTCAGCAAGCCTTCACGCATCATCAGGCCCAAATTACGCCGGGCGCGCCGCCACGGCATGTCGGCTGACTTATAAATAATGTGGCGCAGATCATTGAGCCTGCCGGGAGCGGGAGTTTTGCCCGAGCCCAGCCATTTCTCCCGCGCCTGTCCGCCCTTCCAGGCCCTCGTGGTGAAGCCCAGAATTTCCACCTTCACCCCGCAGCGTTCCAGCGTTCGCGCCAGAATATCGGCGCAAGTGGCGGCCACCGTGATGGGGCGTCCCCGCATCGAGCCGGAATTATCCAGCAGCAGCGAGACCACGGTATCGCGGAACTGCGTGTCCTGTTCCTCCTTGAAGGAGAGCGCGTGCATGGGATCGGTGATGACGCGGGTCAGGCGCGCCGCATCAAGAATACCCTCCTCTAGATCAAAATCCCAGCTCCGGTTCTGCTGCGCCATGAGCCGGCGCTGCAGGCGGTTGGCAAGCCGCGCCACAACGCCTTGCAGATTGGACAATTGCTTGTCGAGATAGTTGCGCAGCCGGTTCAGCTCGTCGGCATCGCATAAATCCTCCGCTGCGACTTCCTCGTCAAACTGGTTGGTGAAAACCTTGTAGAAATTATCGTTGGAAAGCGATGAGAAGGGAAGCTGCGGCCGCCACGGTTCCTCGCCGTCATCCTGCTGCTCGCCCTCGGCAGCATCGGACTGGTCGTCCACATCCATCTGCTGGGCGTCCATTTCGGATGCATCGGACTGGCCTTCGGCGTCCTCCTGCTCCTCCATTGATTGTCGGCTTTCCTGCTCTTCGCCCTCGGACTGCTCATTGCGCTCACCGGAATCTGGCTCGGCCTCTTGTTCATCGTCGCTGTCGTCAGATTGATCGGGATCGTCACCAAGCTCATCGGCCATGTCGAGGGCGGCGATGATCTCACGTGAGGCCCGCGAAAAAGACTGCTGATCGTGAATGGCATCGGTGAGGTGCGCAAGCTGTGCCCGCGCCTTGTCCTCCACCCAGGAACGCCAGAGATCAACCATGGTCTGGGCTGCCTCGGGGGGTGCCGCACCCGTGAGTTTCTCGCGCACGATCAGCGCCACGGCATCTTCCAGCGGGGCCTCGCTCCGGTCGTTGTAGCGGATCACATCTTTCTTGCGGTAGCGGTCATCAAGCATGGCGGTGAGATTGGCCGCCATCCCCGGCATGGCATTGGCGCCCAGCGCCTCAATGCGCGCCTGTTCGCAGGCCTCGAATACCGCGCGGGCATTTTTGCCCTCGGGCTGGTATTTGGCGTGAACGCTGTCAGAGTGATTGCAAAGTCGGAGCGCAAAACTGTCGGATACACCGCGCGTAATGGCGATCTCGCGCGCCGTGAACTCTGGCCCGATCTGCGGCAGCTTCGCCTTGTTGCCGGAAAGCGACGGCGCTTCCGCAGCGAAGGTCACGGTCAGTTCCGGATCCCCCGCAATCGACTTCATGGCAATGCCAAGAACGCGCTTGAATTCGTTGGAGGGAGTGTCTTTTTCAGTGGCCATGCTTATACTCCCTCACCCTGAGGTGCGAGCGCCTTCGCGAGCCTCGAAGGGCCCTTCGAGG
>JANOTU010000549.1:0-15178 GCA_031416515.1 Hyphomicrobiales bacterium | reverse complement strand
TTCTAGGCTTTTCAATTAACCAGTTGAAAAGACTCAAGAAGATGTGTGCATTCATTAGCTTGCGGGGGAAGGTGGATCGCGGCCTTCAGGCCGCGAGCCGGATGAGGGGGCGGTTCAGCGAATCGAACTGGCGAAGGGACTCGCTGAACCGCTCCCTCATCCGGCGCTCCGCGCCACCTTCTCCCGCAAGGGGAGAAGGAAGGTAAATAATGATCCGTTTCCTCCTCAAACGTCTCGCCCTGACACTTCCCACCTTCTTCGCCCTGATGTTCGTCACCTTCATGCTGATCCGCCTTGTCCCCGGTGATCCCATCGAGGTGCGGCGCGGCGAGCGGGGAATTACGCCCGAGCGCCTGGAGGAACTGCGCCATGCCATGGGGCTGGACCAGCCCATCTGGAAACAATTCGCCGATTATGTCTGGGCGCTGCTCCATGGTGATTTCGGCACGTCGATCATTTCCAAGTCGCCGATCTTGCATGAATTCATAACCCTATTTCCCGCAACCCTCGAACTCACCATCTGCGCCATGATCTTCGCCATCGCCGTGGGCGTTCCCGCCGGGGTCATTGCGGCGTCAAAGCGCGGCGGCGTTTATGATCAAACCCTGATGGGACTGGCGCTGACCGGCTATTCCATGCCGATTTTCTGGTGGGGGCTGATCCTGATCCTGTTCATGTCCAACACCCTGCATCTAACCCCGGTGTCGGGCCGCATTGATCTCATCAAATTCTATTTCCCCCCAGTCACCGGCTTCATGCTGATCGACAGCGTGATCTCCGGCCAAAAGGGCGCCTTCACGGACGCGATGCGGCACCTGATCCTGCCCACCATCGTGCTGGGCACCGTGCCGCTCGCCGTGATCGCCCGCATGACGCGTTCTTCCATGCTGGAGGTGCTCGAAGAAGATTATGTCCGCACCGCCAAGGCCAAGGGACTGTCCAAAGCCCGCGTCATCGGCCTTCATGCGCTGCGCAATGCGCTGATCCCGGTGGTGACCTCGATTGGCCTGCAGACCGGCACGCTCCTCGCAGGCGCTGTGCTCACCGAGACAATCTTCTCCTGGCCCGGTGTCGGCAAATGGCTGGTTGAGTCCATCGGCCGACGCGATTATCCGGCTTTGCAGGGCGGCATCATGCTGATTTCGGTATTCGTCATTCTGCTGAACCTCATCATCGATCTCACCTACAGCCTGATAAACCCGCGGATTCGCCATGGCCATTGAAGCCACAGCACCGCCTGCCCCCTTCACCGCCTTCTGGCGGGCCTTCCGCGAAAATCGCGGCGCTGTCACCGGGCTGGTATTTGTCTGCTTCATCGTCTTCTTGGCCATCTTCGCAGGCTTCATCGCCCCCCATGATCCCCTGGAACAATATCGCGGCTTCACCAAGCTGCCGCCCTTCTGGGCCGAGGGCAGCGATCCCCGCTTCCCGCTTGGCACCGATGCCGTGGGCCGCGATATGCTGTCCCGCCTGATGTTCGGCGCCCGGATTTCGCTGTTCATCGGCCTGGCGGTGATGACCGTCTCCATGGTGTTTGGCATTCTGCTGGGGCTGGCTTCGGCCTGGTTCAGCGGACTCGTCGACATCATCATCATCCGCATCATGGATTTGATCATGGCGATCCCCTCGCTGGTCCTGGCCATTCTCATCATCGCGGTGATCGGCCCCAATCTCACCAACACCATCATCGCCGTCACCATCGTCTATCTGCCGCGCTATGTGCGCCTGGTCCGCGCCTCCGCCATGGCCGAACTTTCCAAGGATTATGTGACAGCCGCCAAGGTCGCCGGTGTCAGGCCGTGGCGCTTGATGACCGTCTCCGTTCTCCCCAACTGCCTCGCGCCCCTGATCGTGCAGGCCGCCTTGGGAATTTCCGATGCCATCCTGGAGGCCGCAGGCCTGGGCTTCCTGGGGCTTGGCGCTCAGCCCCCCATGGCCGAATGGGGCTCCATGCTGGCCGACACCCGCGACCTCATGAGTTCCCACCCTTGGGTCATGGCCTTCCCGGGCCTCGCCATCCTGGTTACCGTGCTGGCGATCAACCTGATGGGCGACGGGCTCAGAGATGCGCTTGATCCAAGATTGCGGCGGAGCTGAGGATGGAAGAAGCAATGATAGGGCTACTCGCCGCCTTGCTTGGCATTGGTATGACCAATCTGTTTGCAAAGCTTTATGAGTTGCGCAAGCGCCACGAACGGGAAACTGAACTTGTCGTCGCCATCCACGCGGAAATATCCGCCGGCCTCTACCCAAACCCGCCGCGAAGAGGAGGCAAAACTTCTGGACAATGACGTCCCCTTTGGTCCTGCAGACAGGACCGATCACGTTTTCGAGTCAATCAAGGCAGACTTGACGCTCTTGCCAATCGGCGTGATTCATGAAGTTGTAGTCTACTATAAGTTGGCTGCGCAGGCCAATCTCTACACCGAAGACCTCAAACACCCACTCTACCTTCAGCAGTCGCCGGAAGAAAGGCGGAACTACCGGCTCAATTTGATCGATGTCCTCGAAGCTCAAAACCAAGCTTCCGAACGCGCCATAACCGCATTGGAAAAAGAGTCAGCAAGCAGAGGCATCGACCTGGCCAATAAGCGCCAGATCGAACTCAAACTCTACCTGTCAAACGAGCGGACGGATGGGACCACCTGACATCATGACAACCTCCATTGCTCGCCTAATATAATCGCTCCGGGAGATTAATCAACCTCATGCCCCTCCTCGACATCGAAAACCTCACCGTTGAGTTCAAGACCGGAAGCGGAGCATTTCGCGCTGTCGACAATGTTTCACTCACTGTCGACACCGGCGAGGTTCTGGCGATTGTGGGCGAGTCAGGGTCGGGGAAGTCTGTTGCCATGCTGGCGGTGATGGGTTTGCTGCCGTGGACGGCGATGGTGACGGCGGACCGCATGGTGTTTGACGGGCGCGATCTTCTCACCATGTCTGCGGCTGAGCGGCGAAAGATCACCGGCAAGGATATCGCCATGATCTTTCAGGAGCCGATGTCCAGCCTCAACCCGTGCTTCACCGTGGGCTTCCAGCTTGATGAGGCGCTGAAAACCCATCTTGATCTGGACAAGGCGGAGCGCCGCGCGCGGGTGATCGAGTTGCTCGATCAGGTCGGCATTCCTTCTCCCGCCTCCCGGCTGTCATCATTTCCGCACCAGCTTTCAGGTGGCATGAACCAGCGGGTGATGATCGCCATGGCGATTTCATGCAACCCGAAGCTCCTGATCGCCGATGAACCCACCACCGCCCTTGATGTCACCATTCAGGCGCAAATCCTTGATCTCCTGGTGCGCCTGCAAGAGGACAAGGGCATGGGGCTGGTTCTCATCACCCATTCCATGGGCGTGGTGGCGGAAACCGCCGAGCGCGTGAGCGTGCAATATGCGGGGCAAAAGGTGGAAGAGCAGCCGGTGGCTGATCTCTTTGCGGATCCGCACCATCCCTATACCGCCGCACTGCTGTCTTCCCTGCCGGAGCGCGCCAGGGCGCGGCGGCTGCCCTCCATCCCCGGCGTGGTGCCGGGACAATTCGACCGGCCGCCCGGCTGTCTCTTTGCGCCGCGTTGCCAGTTTGCAACGGCACTCTGTCACACGGTCGTGCCGCCCCGGATTGCGGGCACGCTCTGTCACTATCCATTGGTGAATGGTGTGCCGCAAAACCATCCGGGAAAGGAAGTGGCTGCATGAGCGTTGTCCTCACCGCCCGCAATCTCACCCGCTACTACGGCGTCTCGCGCGGGATTTTTGCTGAACCCGCCGTTCTGAAGGCTGTTGATGGCGCAAGTTTCACCTTGGAGCGCGGCAAGACGCTCGCCGTGGTGGGCGAGTCAGGCTGCGGCAAGTCCACGCTGGCGCGGCTTGTCACCATGATCGAACTCCCGACATCAGGCTCGATGAACATCGCGGGTCATGAAATTGTGGGCGCAACGCCAGAAACCCTGCGCTCTTTGCGCCTCAAGGTGCAGATTGTTTTCCAGAACCCCTACGGCTCGCTCAACCCCCGCCAGAAAATCGGCCACACGCTGGAAGAGCCGCTTCTCGTCAACACCAAACTCCCACGCGGCGAACGCACGACACGCGCCCGCGCCATGATGACCAGCGTGGGCCTCCGCCCGGAACACTATGACCGCTATCCGCACATGTTCTCCGGCGGCCAGCGCCAGCGCATCGCCATTGCCCGGGCCCTGATGCTTGATCCTGAAATTCTGGTGCTGGATGAGCCGGTCTCGGCATTGGACGTTTCCATCCAGGCGCAGGTGCTCAATCTTCTCGCGGATATTCAGGAGCGGCATCATCTCGCTTATCTTTTCATCAGCCACGATCTCTCCGTGGTGCGCCATATCGCCGATGAGGTGATGGTCATGTATCTGGGCCGCGTCGTCGAGCAAGGCCCGCGCGATGTGATCTTCGCCAACCCGCAGCATCCCTATACCCAGGCCCTTCTCTCTGCCACGCCGCAGCCCGACCCCACCCGCAAGCGCGAGCGCTTTGTGCTCAAGGGCGAACTGCCCTCGCCGCTCAACCCGCCACCGGGATGCACATTCCATCCCCGCTGTCCCATTGCATTTGAAACATGCAGCAGACTCAATCCCGCACTGCTTCCCCATGACGCCAGCCTCGTGGCCTGTCATGCGGTGAACCAGCCAGACGCAAAGGACGCATGAGATGAGCACCCGCGCTGAGCTTTCTGTCGGTGAAGCACTTGTTGGCCTTCTGGAGGCTTACGGTGTTGATACGATCTTCGGCATTCCCGGCGTCCACAATGTGGAAATGTACCGGGCCCTGCCGCGTTCAAAAATTGCCCACATCCTCACCCGCCACGAACAGGGCGCAGGCTTCATGGCCGACGGCTATGCCAGAGCGACGGGCAAACCCGGCGTGTGCTTCACCATCACGGGACCGGGCCTTCTCAACATCCTGACACCCATGGCGCAGGCTTATTCTGATTCGAGCAGTATTCTGGTGATCTCATCCGCCCTTGATGTGGGCGACAGCGCCCAAGGCCGGGGCCGCCTGCATGAAATGATCGATCAACGCGCCGCAGCGGCCAGCGTCACCAGCCTCGCCATGCGTGCTTACACACCTAAAGACGTGCGCGACGGAATAGCCCGCGCCTTCGCCAATTTCGCCAGCGCCAGACCGCGTCCCGCTTACCTCGAAATTCCGCTCGATGTGCTGGCGCAACCGGCGGGCGAGGGCTGGAGGCCACGCGCACTGCCGGAACGCCCCCAGCCCGCAAAAGCGCCGATCGATGCCGCAATCAAAAAACTCAACGGGGCACTGAACCCAGTCATCATTCTGGGTGGCGGCGCGCTTCATGCTGGCGCTGCGGCCATCAACATTGCCGAGCGTCTCAATGCGCCGATTTACACAACGACGGCGGGCAAGGGTGCCGTCCGCGCTGATCATCCCCTCTGCCGGGGCTACCGCCTGGCGCGGCCAGAGACCTGGAAAATCTTGCGCGCCTCAGACGCCATTCTCTGCGCGGGCTCGGAGCTTTCGGAAACTGATTTCTGGTCAAGTGATGTCCTGATCGACAAAAACCTGATCCGCATCGACATCGATCCCGCGACTCTCGCAAGGCCGCACAGCGCCGAGATTGCCATTCTGGGTGACGCCAACGCGGCTTTGAGCGCTATTGCGACAGGGATTATCAAACGCGCCACAGCAACGATTGAAACACTTCCGCCAGCCGAAACCGATACCGTGCTCACAAAAATTCTGCGCACCATCCGCGAAAGCCTGCCAGAAGACACCATCATCGCTTCCGACATGACCCAGATCGCGTATGTCGCCAATGAGATATTCCCGGTTCAGCACCCCCGCAAATGGCTGCGTCCCGTGGGTTTTGGAACCCTTGGCTTTGCGCTCCCCGCAGGCATCGGCGCCAAGTTCGGCATGGGAAACACCCCGGTTGCCATTCTGATTGGCGACTACGGCATACAGTATACGCTCAACGAGCTTGGCACCGCTGCCGAACATCAGTTCCCCATTGTCATTCTTCTCTGGAACAATGAGCGGCTGGGAGCCATCCATGATGACATGGTGAACAAGGGCATCCAGCCCAATGCGGTGACGCTGAAGAACCCGGATTTTCAAACCTTGGCCAAAGCTTATGGCTGTCATGCCGCAAAGCCGGATTCGCTGAAAATGTTGTCCCGGGCTATAGCTGCGGCGTTAACAGCCGATGGCCCGACGTTAATTGAGATGACACCGGCGATCGTGAACCCGTAAACTGGCTCGGCCCAACAAAAAACCAACAAGGCCCAAGCATTTCATGAACGACCACGGCCAACTCACACTGCTCAAACACAAGAGCTTCCTGCCCCTCTTCATCACTCAGGCTATCGGCGCTTTCAATGACAATGGCTTGCGCAACGCCATTTCCATTCTCATCACCTTTGATCTGGCGGTCAATGCCGGCTGGAATGCCGCACTTTTTGTGCAGGCCGGAACAGCGCTTTTCATCCTGCCCTATTTCCTGTTCTCCGCCATCGCTGGCCAGCTTGCTGATAAATATGACAAGGCGGTCTTGGCCAGGCGGATCAAGTTTGTTGAAATTTTCGCCATGGGTTTTGGCGCGGTCAGTCTGTGGCTGGACAATCCCTATCTGCATCTGACTGTGCTGTTCTTCGCCGGAACGCTGGCTGCGTTTTTCGGGCCGATCAAATACGGCATCCTGCCGCAATACTTGAAGCGCGGTGAATTGATCAGCGGCAATGCCCTGATCGAGCTTGGAACCTTTGTCACCATTCTCATGGGAACCATGTTTGGCGGCTTTCTGGTTCTGGAAGACTGGGGCAGGCCTGTTTTATCGGTGGCCCTGGTGGCTTTGGCCGTTGTCGCCTGGTTCGCTGCCAGCAAAATGCCGTCGGCGCCAGGATCCGCTGATCTGGTCTTTGACTGGAACATTCCGCGTCAGACCCTTAAGCTCATCGGTTTTGCGCGTGAGCGGGATGACGTGTTTCTCGCGGTGCTTGGTGCCTCGTGGTTCTGGTTTGTCGGCACTGTCATCCTCGTGCAGTTCCCGGTCTTCACCAAGGATGTTCTTCTGGCCAATGATGTGGTGGCCAATATCTTCATCGCCACCTTCACCATCGGCATTGGTGCTGGCTCCCTGATCACCAATGTCTTGCTCAAGGGCGAGGTCTCGGCAAAGTATGTGCCCGTCGCCGCCATCATGATGACGCTGTTCCTGATTGATCTCTATTTCGCCTCAGGCGGCGTTAACGCGGCGCTGAGCGGCACGACCCTCAATGGCGCAGGCGCATTCTTTTCCCTGTGGTCGGGCTGGCGGGCGGGACTGGACCTGTTCCTGATCTCGTTCTTCGGCGGCATCTATGCCGTGCCGCTCAATGCCATCATGCAATACCGCTCCAATCCGGCGCGGCGTTCGCGGGTGATTGCCGCCAACAACGTGATCAACGCCATTTTCATGATCACCTCCACGGTCATTTCCGGCCTGCTGCTGCAGGTAATGACGGCGCGCGGACTGTTCCTCTGCCTTGGCCTCGCCAATGCGGTGGCCGCCATCTGGATTTGCAAGTTGCTGCCGCAGGAACTGGTGGCCAATATCTCGCGCCAGATTTTCCGCGTGCTGTACCGTGTTGAAGTGAAGGGCCTGGAGAATTTCGCGGCTGCTGGGCGCAAGGCGGTGATTGTCGCCAATCACACGTCGCTCCTTGATGGCCCGCTGCTCTCGGCCTTCCTGCCGGAGCGCTGCGGCTTTGCCATCAACACCCACATGGCAGAAAAATGGTGGGTGAAGCCTGCCTTTCATCTCTTCAACATGATCCCCATCGACCCCACCAACCCCATGGCGCTGCGCACATTGGTTGATGAATTGAAGAAGGGCCGCAAGATCGTCATCTTCCCGGAAGGCCGCTTGACGGTCACCGGCACTTTGATGAAAGTCTATGAGGGCCCCGGTGCCATTGCCCAGATGGCGGGGGCCAAGGTTCTGCCAGTTCGAATTGAGGGTGCGCAGTATTCGCAGTTCTCACGGATGCGCGGCAAGATCCGCCTCAAATGGTTTCCCAAGGTGACACTCACCTTCCTGCCGCCGGTCAAGTTCGAATCGCCGCCTGAATTGCGGGGCTCGGCTTTGCGCGAATATCAGGCCGACAAGCTTTACGATGTGATGACCGACATGGTCTTTCGCACCTCCAACATTGACCAAACGCTTTTTCAGGCCCTGCTCGATGCCAGAGCCACCCATGGCCGCAAGCATTTGATCATCGAGGATATCCAGCGCAACCCGGTGTCTTACGACCGCATTGTGGCGGGCAGCTTTGTGCTGGGCCGCCGCATGGCGCAAGCGACTCCGGGGGAAAAGCATGTGGGCGTGCTGCTGCCCAATTCCATTGGTTGCGTGCTGACGATTTTCGGGCTGCACGCGGTTGGCAGTGTGCCTGCCATGCTGAATTTCTCAACCGGCGCCATCAACATGGCCTCGGCCTGTGTGGCCGCACAGGTCTCAACCATCATCACCTCACGCCGTTTCATTGAAGCCGGTGAAATGCAGGAAACACTGGCGCTGCTGGGAGAGGGCCGCAAGATCATCTATCTCGAAGATGTCCGCGCCAGCCTGGGGCTTGCCGACAAACTCTACGGCCTGATGGCCAGAACATTCTCCAAACAGGCGCTGAAATCGGCCGGCGCCAATCCTGATCCCACAGCGCCCGCCGTTATTTTGTTCACGTCAGGATCAGAGGGCGTTCCCAAGGGCGTTGCGCTCTCGCACCGGAACATCCAGGCTAACCGCCTGCAAATCGCGGCGCGCGTGGCCTTCGTGGCGCAGGATCTGTTTTTCAATGCCCTGCCGATGTTCCATTCTTTTGGCCTGACCGGCGGCACTTTGCTGCCGCTGCTCGCCGGTGTTCGTATCTTCTTCTATCCCTCGCCGCTGCATTACAAGATCGTGCCCGAGCTTTGTTACGACACCAACGCCACCGTGCTGATCGGCACCGACACATTCCTCACCGGCTATGCCCGCAGCGCCCACCCTTATGATTTCTTCAATGTGCGCATGGTGGTGGCGGGCGCCGAGCGCGTGAAGCCAGAAACCCGCGAGATATGGAACGAGAAATTTGGCCTGCGTCTTCTTGAAGGTTACGGCGCCACCGAATGCGCGCCGGTGATCGCCGTCAACACGCCCATGCACTTTCGTTCAGGCTCAGTGGGCCGCGTGCTTGACCGCATTGAATGTCGCCTTGAAGCAGTTGAAGGCATTGACGAGGGCGGGCGGCTGTTCGTCAAGGGCCCCAACGTCATGCTGGGCTACTTGCGCGCCGACAATCCCGGTGTGATCGAAGCCCCGCCAGATGGCTGGTATGACACCGGCGACATTGTGAAGCTGGACGCGCAAGGCTTCGTCACCATTCTTGGCCGGGCAAAACGCTTCGCCAAGATTGCCGGCGAAATGGTCTCGCTCACTTCGGTTGAAATAAAGTTGCAGCAAGCTTTTCCAGAATACGTCCACGCCGTGGTCGCCGTGCCCGACCCCAAGAAGGGCGAGCAACTGATTTTATTCACAACCCAAACCGGCCTCGAACGCGGGGCGGTATCAGAAGCCATGAAAGCCCAGGGCGCCAATGACCTGATGATCCCGAAAATTATCATCGCGGTGGAAACCATCCCCCTGCTCGGCACCGGAAAAACCGACCACGTGACCCTCAACCGCATGGCGCGGGAGAAGGTTTCGGCATGAGGATATAGATGATGCTCGAGGCCGAAGACCGCGCTCACCTTGCCGGCAAGCACGGCAAGGCCATGCAACTAGCCATGCGGCTGATTGTTCAGGCCGCCGACATCATGAAGGCTCCCCATCTCATCCCCATCAACTTCGCCCATGTCGATGCGTGTTTCTACACGGGCCGCTCCCACATCGATTTCGTGCGCTATATGCTCGACAATGGCGCGAAACTCAGCATCACCACATGGACCAACAACAGCGTCGCCAGCCTCGCCGATCCAGACTTGCGCCCCGAGGCGGATGACCCCGAGATGGTGCGCGGCGCTCACGAATTGATGCGGCTTTACGCAAAACTCGGCTGCGCCCCAACCTGGACTTGTGCTCCCTATCAACTCCCCGGCGGCCCCAGATTTGGCGACCATATCGCCGTGGGCGAATCCAATGCCGTCTCCTACTACAATTCGGTGACAGGCGCCCGCACCAACAAATACGGCGACTATCTCGATGTCGCCTGCGCCCTCATCGGCAAGGTGCCGTTTGCTGGCCTGCACACCGACGCAGGCCGCAAAGCCAACTTACATTTTGATTGCGCGAAGCTCCCCGAGAACTGGCGCGCCCAGGATATTTTCCACCACCTTCTCGGCCATCATGTGGGCCGCATCTCGGGCCGCCGCATCCCGGTGATCTCGGGCCTGCTGCCAGCCTCCAATGACAATCTCAAAGCCATCAGCACCGCCGTTGCCGCATCCGGCGGGGTTGAGCTTTGGCACGGCGTCGGTGTGACACCGGAAGCCCCGCAGCTTGAAGCCATCTTCAGCGCGGGCGAAACATTCACTGTGACCGCCCAAGATCTGGCCCGCGCCCATGAAGAACTCTCCACCGCAAAAGATGGCCCGCTGGACGCGGTGGCGCTCGGCACACCGCATTTTTCGCTTGAAGAATTCGCGCAAGTCGTGAAGCTGCTGGCTGGCCGCAAGGCCCGCATACCCTTGCTGATTTCAACCAGCCGGGGGGTGCGTGAACTGGCCAGCGCCAAAGGCTGGGTCGCCACGCTGGAATCCGCAGGCGCGCAAATCCCCGTCGATGTCTGCACCTACTACTCGCCCCGCATCCGCGCCATCCGGGGCCGCGTCATGACCAACGCCGCGAAATGGGCCTACTACGCGCCGGGCATGCTCGGCGTCGAAGTGGCTTTTGGTTCTTTGCGCGAATGCGTCGAAAGCGCGGTGCGTGGGCAGGTCTGGCGCGATCCTTCGTTGTGGCTCAACGCATGACCGAGGGACCTGTCCTCGCGCTGGATGAGCCCTTGAGCTTCTGGGGCGCGTTCGATCCCCGCACCGGCTTGATCATCGACGTGCATCATCCCCAGCGTGGGCGCTGCCTGAAAGGCGTGGTCCTGCTCATGCGCGAAAGCCGTGGCTCGGGCTCCGCTCCGGGCGGCATCGCCGAAGCCATCCGCTTGGGCACAGCGCCCGCCGCGATCATTCTGGTTGTACCCGATGTCAATCTTGTCATCGGAGCCAGCGTGGCGGAAATCCTTTATGGCAAACGCTGCCCCGTGCTATCTGTCAGCGATGATGAATACACAAAACTCTGCCTTGCGCCGCATATTCGCATCAACGCCGAAGGCCGAATAACCCCGTGCGCTTTGCCAAAATAACCGACCGGCTCAGCGGCCTGGGCTCAGATAAATGGGCCGTGCATATCGAGGGCAGGCGCCGCGCCGACCTGGGCGAGGCGATGATCTTCCTCTCCATCGGCGAACCTGACGCAGCCCCGCCCGCAGCCATCATGGATGTGGCCAACCGCCAGATGCGGGCGGGCCGCACCCGCTATGCCGCAGGCCGCGGCGAAGCTGACGTGCTCCGCGCCCTGTCCCGCCACTACACCGAACGCACTGGCCGCCTGGTCTCGCCACAGCAATTCATCTACCTCCCCGGCACCCAGACAGCCCTTTTCGCCGCCATGATGACGCTGGTGAACGAGGGCGATGAAGTGCTGATGACCGATCCCTATTACGCAACTTACGAAGGTGTCGTTGCCGCTGCGGGCGGCGTCACCGTGCCGGTGCGCGTTGATCCCGACCACGGATTTCATCTCTCAGCGGACGATCTCGAGAAAGCCATCACCCCCAGAACCCGTGTGCTGCTGCTCAATACCCCGGGAAATCCCACCGGCGCTGTCTTCACAAGAGAGGAAGTGGCAAAAATCGGCGCGGTCTGCGCCCGGCATGATCTCTGGATCATTTCGGACGAAGTCTACGCCAGCCTCACCTATGGCAACGCCGTGTTCTCCTCGCCCTTCGACATGGCCGAATACGCGGGTCGCACCGTTGTTGTCTCATCGCTGTCCAAATCCCACGCCATGCCCGGTTTCCGCTGCGGCTGGATCGCCGCCTCGGAAGAATTCTGCGCCCGCGCCCTCCCCGTCACCGAAACCATGCTTTTTGGCTCGCAGCCCTTCCTTGAAGACGCCGCCGCATTTGCGCTGGATACGCATTTCCCCGAAGTCGACGCCATGAAAACATCTTACGAGACCCGCGCCCGGGCGCTTGTTGCTGGCCTCAGCCACGCCAAAACAGTTTCAACCCGAATGCCCGAAGGCGGCATGTTCGCCATGATCGATGTGCGCAAGACCGGCCTCTCCGGCGAGGCCTTCGCCTGGCGGTTGCTCCGCGATGAAAACGTTGTCACCATGCCTGGCGAAAGCTTCGGCGCCGGCGGCGCTGGCCATCTGCGCGTGGCGCTGACAGTCGATGAAGATACAATCGCAGAGGCCTGCAAGCGGATCGTGAGACTGGCCACTCACCTCACGCGGTAGCCAAACTCTCCCAGAAGCTTTCTGCAAAGCCCCGGAAAGGTCAAACGCATCTTCATCCCTGCGCGTGAGATGCACGCCAACATGCGTCATTTGGGTAGCCGCGCTCTTGTTCACGGGAAATTCATCAGCATGCAGATCAACCGCCGTCCCCTTGGCCAGAACAGCGCGCGCCGCCGACCACATGGCCCTTCTCAATCGGCATGATCGAGATCGCTTCAACACCATAAGGCACAACACCAAGGGCCCCTGCCCCCGCCCCGAAACGACCGGGAACAGCGATCATGGCCAAAGGTGAAACCCGCACGCCCCCCTCCGCCTCGCTGCGCTCGGCACCTCCCCCGCAAGCCTAACGGATTCACACATTTTTTGTGGGCTTGACTTGCCTTCTTTTCTTCTCCCCTGGGAGAAGAAGGGGCCCGTCGCTCTTTCTTGCGACGGGAAGATGAGGGGGCACCGCAGCCAAACTATTGATACCGGTGTTCCCTCACCCTCCCATTGCAAGGGCAATGAGCCCCTCCCTCTCCCAAATGAGAGGGTAAAAAGGAAACCCGCCAGTTTGTATGGTTGTTGCAAAGATGTTTGCATACATTAGCCTCGCGGGGGAGAAAAGGAATCGTGTCGGCGGCAATTTGAGCGGCGTGATCAGAAAGTCTTCCGGCAGGGGATCATTGGCGGCGGGCTTGCCGCCCCGCGTGATCACCGCAGTCTCCCCCGCCTCCATCTGGCGCACCAGTTCGGAGAGCTTGTCCTTGGCTTCCTTGATCGAGACATTCATCACCCAAAAGTAGCCACCGGTAGCCACCAGGTCAAGCGATGCCAGTGATCTCCGCCAGCAGTTCATAGGACCGCAGCCGCGCTGCGGGGTCGAAGACTGCGGATGCCACCATAAGTTCGTCCACGCCGGTCTGGTCAACAAAGGCCTGGATTCCACTGCGCACTGTCTGCGGCGAGCCCACGAAGGAACAGGCCAGCATGCGCGAGACCTGCGCCTTTTCCTGGGGTGTCCAGTAGCGCTCGATGTCATCAATCGGCGGCTGAAAAAGCCCGCGGTCACCGCGAAACATGCCCGTGAAGGCCTGCTGGATCGATGTGAACAGCCGCCGCGCCTCAGCATCCGTGTCCGCCACAATAACATTCACGCCTGCCATCGCATGTGATTTCGCCAATTGCGCCGATGGCTCGAACCTTTCGCGGTAGAGCGCCAGCGCCTGCAGCAGCGCATCCGGCGCAAAGTGCGAGGCAAAGGCGTAAGGCAAGCCCAGCATGCCCGCCAACTGCGCCCCAAACAGGCTCGACCCCAAAATCCACAGCGGCACATCAAGGCCAGCGCCCGGCACCGCCTGAATGGCCTGACCCGGCTGCACCGGCCCCAGCAGCGCCTGCAATTCCAGCACATCCTGCGGAAAACGTTCAGCCGCAGAAGCATCGCGCCGAAGAGCGCGAAGTGTGAATTGATCCGTGCCGGGGGCGCGCCCCAGTCCTAAATCAATGCGTCCGGGATAAAGCGCTTCGAGCGTTCCAAACTGCTCGGCAATCACCAGCGGCGCATGGTTGGGCAGCATAATGCCGCCCGCCCCCACCCGGATCGTGGAAGTGCTCCCCGCGATGAACCCAATCACCACAGACGTCGCGGCACTGCCAATCCCCACCATATTGTGATGCTCCGCCACCCAGTAGCGCTTATACCCCAACCGCTCCGCCAGCCGCGCCAACCCGCGCGCCTCGCGCAAGGCATCAGCGACCAATTTTCCTTGCACGACAGGAACAAGATCAAGAACCGAAACATCAACCATGCGGCCCCCTATAGCAGACTTCGCCCAAGCCGGTAGCACTGACGCCGCAAGTATCTCCAAGCCCATCCTCTCCCCGCGAGCGCGGGAGGTGACGCGAAACGCGCCGGAAGGGGACTTGCAGCGAGTCCAACACCGCGCCAAAGAAATTCGGAACCTTCTTCGTGTCCTTGGTGCCTTTGTGGTAAATCTTCCTACCCAGCCACAACCCCGCGATCCCAGGCAGCAAGGCGCCAACATGTCGCGCAAGCGATTAGATCGGGTGAGTTGTTGTTCATGTCCGAAAAGTGCAGCTCTTTTTCGGACACAGGTCAAAACAAGGTCCGAAATACTTATACAAGTTTCGGACAAACCAACCTACCAGAGGCAGAGTTCCAGGCGAATTCCAATTGGACAAAAAAGAGCGGGCTAGAAGCCCGCGGTACGAGGGAATTCAGCGCTGGGTTCGCCTGGGGTGGCGCAGAGTTCCGGGGCGTGGCCGGATATGGGATTTTGAGCGTACGCTGTCAAGGACTATGTTCTTAAAAAATGGTATTTTTCGTTTGGGGAAGCGGTAGGCAAAGTTCGCCACACTGTGGTCCCATGTCTGAAGACCGGATGAAAAAGAAGGGTTGCGTGGGCGCTTGGCCTTTCGCAAAAAAACTGCCGGGAGCCACCCGGCTGGCTACGCTACTCAGCTGCCACCCACGTTACGGCCTCTTTTCGGTCTTCCGGGTGAACGTGCAGATAGTGGTTCGCTTCCGCTTCCGTGTCCCGAATCCCAGAACTCCAAGGCATGACACCCCTGAACTCCCGGAAGCCGCCAGACGCCATGCGCACGATACACATTGGCGTCAAGAGCCGATTCCTCCCATCCCGGTCACCGT
>JANOTU010000548.1:0-2437 GCA_031416515.1 Hyphomicrobiales bacterium | reverse complement strand
CCTCGAAGGGCCTGCGCGCGGCTGTCCTTCGAGGCTCGCGAAGGCGCTCGCACCTCAGGATGAGGGATAAGGGGAAGCCAAAAATCGAGCCGGTGTCAATCTTCGAGAAGCTTTGCGGCGATTACGGGGCCGGGTATGGCTTGGGAGCGGCGGAGAGGCTGGCGAGATAGGCCAGCAGATTGGCGCGGTCGGCGTCTTTCTTGAGGCCGCCATAGGCCATCTTGGTGCCGGGGACAGCTTCCTTCGGCGCTTTGAGGAAAGCATCAAGGGCGGCGTAAGACCAAGGCTCTCCCGCTTTGGCCTTCATCGCCTCGGAATACGAGAATCCTGGATGGGCGGCGTGGGCGCGCTCCACAATGTCATAGAGATTGGGGCCAACCTTGTTGGGTCCGCCGGAGGTGAAATCATGGCAGGCGGCACAGGCTTTGGCGACTGTGGAGCCCTTGGTGGCGTCAGCCGAGGCCAGAAGTGTTCCCAGTGATACCGCAGGCGCTGTTTCCGCGCCCGCTGCCGCGCCTTCGGTGGCAGCTTCCGCCACTTCGACGACAAAGCCCGGTTTTTCCGGCGTTTCGGCGTGGTAAACAACGCCGCTCAAAGCCTGAAGGCCAAATACCATCAGCGCGGTGCCCAGCACAGCGCCGGCGATCTTGTTGAATTCAAAACTGTTCATGGACCGATAAAACCTCTTGTTCGGGCGCGGAAACTAATTGTTTCTTGTGCCAACCGCAATACGTATAAGGCCCCCTGAACAATATGCCGCGCCCCACCCCAAACTCATGATTGAAAACCAGAATACCATCGTTGTGATCCCCGCCCGCATGGCCTCGACCCGGCTTCCGGGCAAGCCCATGGCCGACATCAACGGTTTACCGATGATTGTGCAGGTGTGGAAACGCGCCATTGCCGCCAAGGTTGGGCAGGTTCTGGTGGCCGCTGCCGAGAACGTCATCGCCGAGGCCATTCGCAAAGTTGGCGGCGATGCCATTGTGACGACGCCGGGCCTGGCATCGGGGTCTGACCGCATTGCCGAGGCGCTCCGCCTGCGCGATCCAGGCGCCAAATTCCGTTTTGTGGTCAATCTCCAGGGCGACCTCCCCACCATTGATGCGCTCTCGATCCAGCGCTGCCTGGCGGGACTTGCCAATGAGGAGCCCGATATTTCAACCATTGCCGCGCAGATCAGCGACCCGGCCGATGTCGCCAATCCCAATATCGTCAAGCTGATTGCGCCCTTGAGCACGACCCGCGAGGCCGCCTTTGCACGTGATTTCCTGCGCGAGTTGGGCCCCGAACACCCCGCCCCCTGGTGGCATCACATCGGCGTTTATGCCTACAGGCGGGCCTCGCTGGAGCGCTTTGTCAACCTGCCCGTGAGTGCGCGCGAATCAGAGCGCAAGCTGGAGCAGATGCGGGCTCTTGATAACGGCATGAGAATCGCCGCGGTGCGCGTTGAAACCGTGCCTTTGGGCGTTGATACTTATGCTGATCTGGAGATTGCCCGCAAAATGCTGAGGCCCACCCCATGACCGCAAAGATCGCCTATCAGGGCGAAGCGGGTGCGAATTCGCACATCGCCTGCATCGAGGCTTACCCGTCCCATGCGCCCACGCCCTGCGGCACCTTTGAGGATGCGTTTCAGGCGGTGAAGGAGGGGGACGCCGAGCTTGCCATGATCCCCATCGACAATTCCGTGGCGGGCCGTGTGGCTGACATTCACCACCTCATGCCGCGCGCCAGCCTCTATATCATCGGTGAGCATTTCCTGCGCGTCCACCACCAGTTGATGGTGGTGCCGGGAACCGATCTTTCGGCTGTGAAAACCGTCCACAGCCATGTCCATGCTCTGGGCCAGTGCCGCAATGTCATTCGTGAACTGAAGATCAAACCCGTGGTCGCCGCCGATACAGCCGGAGCCGCGCGCGAATTATCAGAAGGACACGATCCCACGCGCGCGGCCATCGCCTCAAGCCTCGCTGCAAAAATTTACGGCCTTGAGATTGTCCGGGAGAATATTGAGGACGAGCACCACAACACCACCCGCTTCATCATCCTTTCCGCCACCCCCCAGGACGCCGAGCCCGAGGAGGCCCCCGTCATCACCAGCTTTGTCTTCCGGGTGCGCAACATGCCGGCAGCGCTCTACAAGGCCATGGGCGGCTTTGCCACCAACGGTGTCAACATGACCAAGCTTGAATCCTACCAGCTTGAAGGCCAGTTCTCGGCCACGCAGTTCTATGCCGATATCGAGGGCCATCCATCCGAGCGCAATGTGCGGCTGGCGCTGGAAGTACTTGAATTCTTCACCAGCTATCTCAAGGTTCTGGGCGTCTACAAAGCCAGCCCGGCGCGTGCTGAAATCGCCGGTCGCGCGCTCAATCAGGAAGGTTGAAGCGCCACCTTCACCAGTTGATAGGCGATCGCAAAGGGGTTGGTGGCG
>JANOTU010000547.1:0-8718 GCA_031416515.1 Hyphomicrobiales bacterium | reverse complement strand
TTTTAACCCCCCGCCGACGCGGACGCTTAACAACGCCCACACGCATTGCCACGCGCGCATCTTGGTTTCTTCCCTCCCCCCCGGGTGGTTGATGGGGGCGCGACGCGCCGGATGTGGGGGCGGTTCCGCGAGTCCATGAGGCAGTTGTACTCGCGGAACCGCCCCCTCATCCGTCTCGCGCCCAAGAAAGAGGGCGCGAGCCACCTTCCCCCGCAAGGGGGGAAGAAAGATTAACATGGAGGCGGACGGAGATTTGGCTGAGCGGACTTGCATCGTGACACGGGAGTGTCGGCATGAAAGCGAATTGCTGCGTTTTGTGCGCGGGCCCTCGGGCGATGCCGTGCCTGATCTGGCGCGGAAGCTTCCCGGTCGCGGCGTCTGGGTCAGCCTCAACCGCCAGATCGTGGGCCAGGCGGTGGCCAAAAAGCAGTTCTCACGCGGTTTTGGCGAAGACACCAAGGCTGCATCCGAATTGCCGGAACTCGTCGGCAACCTGTTAAGACGGTCCGCCCTTTCCTATATGTCCTTGGCCAAGAAGGCCGGGGACGCGGTGACCGGCTTCATGAAAGTTGAAGATGTTCTGAACAAGGGCAAGGCCGCTTTCCTGATCCATGCGGTTGAAGCCCAGCCTGACGGGTGCCGCAAACTCGACAAGCTGATGTGGCCGGGGACTGAGAAAATCAGCCTTTTTAGCCTCGATGAATTGGATTTGGCCTTTGGCGGGTCAAATGTGATACATGCAGCAATCATGAAGGGTGGGTTGGCTGAAAAGCTGCGCGCCGCCGTCAAGCGAATTGATTTATACGACGCCCCACCGGGGCCGAAGGGTACAGACGTAAAAGCATGAGCGATACCAGCGAGACAGACCGCAAATCTGGCGGAACATTGACCATCAAGCGTCCTGCCGTGGAGCAGAGCCGGGTGAAGCAGTCCTTTGCCCATGGCCGCAGCAAGACTGTGGTGGTGGAAACCAAGCGCAAGCGCTTTGGCGATGACCGGCCTGTGGTCACTGAGATGAAGCCCAAGCCGCAGCCGCAAATCGTGGTTCAGCCCAAGATCGTGGCCCCACCGGGTTCGGAATCAAGGCCAGCGGCGCCGCGCTCCGGCGTGGTTCTGCGCACCCTTTCGCCCGAGGAGAAGGAAGCCCGCGACCGCGCTCTGGCAGGTGCGCGGGTGCGCGAAGCCGAGGACCGCAAGCGCCAGGAAGAAGACGCCAAGCGCCGCATCGTTCACGATGAGCAGGAGGCCAAGGACCGCGCCGCCGCCGCCAAGCGTAAAGCTGAGGAAGACGTCCGCCACAAGATCGAGGAAGACGGCAAGCGCAAGGCCGAGGAAGCCGCCAAGAAGCTTGTTCCCCGTCCGCTGCCGTCGCCCAAACTGGTTATTGAAGATGAGGATGAAGGCCGCTCCAAGGCCCCGCGCCCTGCGGGCGGCGGCGCCATTCGCCGCGACATCAAGGTGCCCGCACCCACCCGCACCAAGGCCGATGCCGACAAGCGCCGTGGCAAGCTGACGCTCGCCAACGCGCTCACCGAGGAAGAAGAGCGCGGCCGTTCAGTTGCTGCTTTCAGGCGCCGCACCGAGCGCCTGAAGAAGCAGGCGCAGGGCTTCCAGATGCCAACCGAAAAGATGAGCCGCGAGGTCATCATCCCGGAAGCCATCACCATCCAGGAACTGGCCAACCGCATGGCCGAGCGCGCCGTCGACATCATCAAATACCTGATGAAGCAGGGCCAGATGCACACCATCAACGATGTGATCGACGCCGATCTGGCGCAGATCATCGCTGAGGAAATGGGCCACAAGGTCAAGCGCGTGTCGGAATCCGATGTGGTCGAAGGCCTTGCCGGCGATTCAGATACCGCAGATCAACTGGTCCCGCGCCCGCCCGTGGTCACCATCATGGGCCATGTCGATCACGGCAAAACCTCGCTTCTGGACGCCATCCGCAAAACCAATGTGGTCTCCGGCGAAGCCGGCGGCATCACCCAGCATATCGGCGCCTATCAGGTGCAAACCGCCAGCGGCCTTGTCACCTTCATCGACACGCCCGGCCATGAAGCCTTCACCGCCATGCGCGCGCGCGGCGCCAAAGCCACCGATATCGTTGTGCTTGTTGTCGCCGCCGATGATGGTGTCATGCCGCAGACCATTGAAGCCATCAACCATGCCAGGGCCGCCGGTGTTCCCATTATCGTGGCCATCAACAAGATCGACAAGCCATCGGCGGATGCAAGCCGCGTGCGCCGTGAACTCCTGCAGCACGAAATCGTCGTGGAAAGCATGGGCGGTGATACGCTCGATGTCGAAGTCTCGGCCACCAAGGGCACCAATCTCGACAAGCTCTTGGAAACCATCCTCCTGCAATCGGAAGTGCTGGATTTGAAAGCCAATCCCAACCGCGAGGCCGGCGGCCTGGTGGTGGAAGCCCAGCTCGACAAGGGCCGTGGCCCCGTGGCCACCGTGCTCATCCAGCGCGGCACGGTCCGCCCCGGCGATATTTTTGTGGCCGGTTCCGCCTGGGGCCGCGTGCGCGCCCTGATCAACGACAAGGGCGAACAAGTGAAAGAGGCTGGTCCCTCCATGCCGGTGGAAATATTGGGGCTTAGCTCAGCGCCGGAAGCTGGCGACCAGTTCGACGTGGTGCCAACAGAAGCGCGCGCCCGCGAAGTCACTGATTACCGCGACCGGAAGCGCCGCGACTCGCGTGGGCTGACTTCAGCCCGCTCCTCGCTTGAGCAGATGATGTCTCAGATGAAGGAAGGCGGAATGAAGGAATTCCCCATCCTGGTCAAAGCCGACGTGCAGGGCTCTGCCGAGGCCATCGTTCAGGCCCTCGACAAGATCGGCAACGCGGAAATCCGCAGCCGTGTCGTGCATTATGCGGTTGGCGGCATCAACGAGAGCGATATCGGCCTCTCCACGGCCTCAGGCGCTGTGGTTCTGGGCTTCAACGTCCGCGCCTCAGCGCAAGCCCGCGATGCGGCGGAACGCGCCGGCATCGAGATTCGCTACTACAACATCATCTATGATCTGGTGGACGACATCAAGGCCGCCATGTCCGGGAAACTCGCGCCCGAAATGCGCGAAACCTTCCTGGGCAACGCCAGGATTCTCGAAGTCTTCAACATCACCAAGGTCGGCAAGGTGGCGGGCTGCCAGGTCACCGAAGGCTCGGTCCAGCGCGGCGCCAAGGTCCGCCTGATCCGCGACAACGTCGTCATCCACGAAGGCACGCTCTCAACCCTCAAGCGCTTCAAGGATGAAGTCAAAGAAGTGCAAGTGGGCCAGGAATGCGGCATGGCCTTTGAGGGCTACCAGGACATGCGCGCCGGAGACGTGATCGAATGCTTCCGGATCGAACGGATCGAACGCAAACTGGCGTAATCGTCCCTCTTTCCGTCACCCCAGCGAAAGCTGGGGTCCAGCTTTCGAGGGCGTTGCGCGAGTAACCATATATGAGTTTCACAACGTGATCGAGAAACATCCCGCTGTTTACATCATGGCCAATCGTTATCGCGGAACGATCTATGTCGGCGTGACCAGCGACCTCTGGACCAGGGTTGCCAATCACAAGAACGATTCAATGCCGGGCTTCACGTCTCGCTTTGGCGCGAAGACACTGGTCTGGTACGAGCACCGTCAAAACATGGAGGCCGCCATCCGCCGCGAGAAGCAGATCAAGGCATGGAAGCGCGATTGGAAAATACAGATGATTGAAAAAATGAACCCCGACTGGAATGATTTGCACGAATTGATCGACACCGTTGCCACGCTCGTCGACGCAGAAGCTGGACCCCAGCTTTCGCTGGGGTGACGGATATCTGGGAGCGAATCACATGAACAAAGCCATCGGCCCCTCCCAACGCCAGCTTCGCGCTGGCGAACTCATCCGCCACGCGCTGGCGGATGTTTTCCTGCGCGGCGAAACCGGTGACCCTGAGCTTGAAACGCTTGGGGCCAGCGTCGTTGAAGTGCAAATCTCCCCCGATCTGAAAATCGCCACGGCGTATATCCGCACCCTTGTAGCGGGCAAAGAGCAACGCCTGCTCGAAGCTGCCAACCGCAACCGCAAATACATTCGCGGCATTCTCGCCAAGACCCTCGACATGCGCTTCACCCCGGAAATCCGCTTCCGCATCGACACAGCCCTGGACTACGCCGGAAAAATCGAAGAAATCCTCCGCAGCCCGGCGGTGCAGCGCGATTTGAAGCAGGAGGATTAGGCGGTGAATCAGGTCGGGGTTACTTGTGTTCTATCCCCCAGGGTGAGGAAATGGGACGCATTTGATGGAGGAGCCGAAAATATCGAAATCACCGACTATCACTAATCCCCATCCCGGCGATATTCTCGCCGAAGACCTTCTGGCCCCGCTGGGCCTCAGCCAGAATGCTCTGGCGCGGGCGATTGGAGTGCCGCCGCGCCGGATCAATGAAATCGTGCACGGCAAGCGCGCCATCACCGCCGACACCGATCTCAGGCTGTCGCGCTATTTCGGATACCGGGAGGGATTTTTCTTCCGGCTGCAAATCTCCCACGATCTCATGGAGCGCGAGCTTGGGAGCCAAATTGCGCCTCGGGCCGCGTAATGGCTCACGCTATACTGCCAAGTCATCACCGCGCTGGAAGATTGACCTCGACATCGGAGACCAAATTGATTACATTGAAATCAAATGTAAACAGGCTGTTTCGATGAATAAAACCATGATCTCTGCGCAAATTCCGGAAAAGCTGGGATCTGAAATCGAAGCCTTGGCTAAATCCACCAAGCGCTCAAAGGCATTTTTGATCACCGAGGCATTGGAGGACTATGTTCACCGTAAAGCTTGGCTGGTGCAACAGATTGATGACGCTGTTCGGGAAGCCGATGAGTCGGGAGAGTATATTTCGGGTGAGGCAATGAAACAATGGCTTCTATCTTGGGGAACTGATCGTGAATTGCAGCCGCCCGAACCGGACATATTCAAGAAACGCCTGTGAAACTGTCCTGGTCGCGCCGTTCGCTGCGAGAACTTGCAGGCATAGAGGCATATATCTCGGAACAAAACCCAAGCGCCGCTCGTCGCGTGGCCGCGGCGATTGTCGAGAGCGCCTACCGGCTGGAAGATTTCCCGCACATTGGACGCCGCTCCGAGCGATCCGACATTCGATTGCTGAAAGTGACAGGCCTGCCTTACATTATGCCGTACCGCGTTGAGGACAAAGTCGTTGAGATTCTTGCAGTCCTGCATGAGCGCATAGAACGCCCCGGGGACTGGACTTGAAGAAGCGCGGTGAACCCGTTCATGGCTGGGTGGCTTTTGACAAGCCGCTGGGCATGACGTCCACGCAAGCTGTGGCCAAGATCCGTTGGTTGTTCAATGCGGAAAAAGCTGGCCATGGCGGGACGCTGGATCCTCTTGCCACTGGTTTGTTGCCGATAGCGCTAGGCGAGGCCACCAAGACGGTGCAGTGGGCTATGGAGGGGCGCAAGGTTTACCGCTTCACCGCGGCCTGGGGGGAGGAGCGAGGCACGGATGATCTGGAGGGGGAAATCACCGCCACTTCGGCCCTGCGGCCATCCCGGGTTGAAATCGAGGCGGTGCTGGCCACATTCACCGGCAACATCCAGCAAACTCCGCCCGCCTATTCCGCCATCAAGATCGGCGGCGAGCGGGCCTATGATCTGGCGCGCGCCGGAGAAGCCCCGGAAATGCAGCCCCGCGCCGTTTCAATCGAAAGACTCACGCTTACTGACATCCCCGATCCCGACCACGCCACCTTTGAGGTTACTTGCGGCAAGGGCACCTATATCCGCTCGCTGGCCCGTGACATGGGTCGCGCACTGGGGTGTTTGGCCCATGTCTCGGCCCTCCGCCGCATCCAGGTCGGCCCCCTTTCAGAGGCGGAAATGATTTCGCTGGATACGCTCACCGAAATGGGCCATAAGCCCACCGGGTTTCTCCGCCCGATCGAGACCATGCTGGACGGCATTCCGGCATTGGCCGTGAAAGACGCGGAGGCCCAGCGCCTGAAGCAAGGACAACCCGTCCTGCTCAGAGGTGCGAACGCTCCCATCGAGCAAGATGCGGTTCTGGTGACCTGGGGAACAAAGCCCCTCGGCATTTGCAGCATCGAGCAAGGATCGCTCAAGCCGAAGCGCTTATTCAACCTGTAACCATTTGGAGATGGCCGATGACGATGACAGCAGAGCGCAAGGTTGCGCTCGTGAAAGACTATGCGACAAAGCCCGGCGATACAGGCTCACCGGAAGTCCAGGTAGCGATCCTCACCGAACGCATCACCTATCTCACCGGGCACTTCAAGACCCACAAAAAGGATAACCACTCCCGCCGTGGGCTGCTCACCATGGTGAGCAAGCGCCGCTCGCTCCTTGATTATCTCAAGTCCAAGGACGAAGCCCGCTACCAAACGCTGATCAAGCGTCTCGAAATCCGCCGCTAAAGCGACCGGACATTACTTCGCGGTTCGGCAATAGGGTCGGACCGCCTAGGCCCATGAAGGGCACCCAAGGAAATCAAAATGTTTAATATCGATGTTGAAGAACTGGACTGGGGCGGCAAGCGCCTTCGTCTGGAAACGGGCCGCATGGCCCGTCAGGCCGATGGCGCGGTTCTCGTCACTTACGGCGAAACCACCGTGCTGGCCACCGCTGTGGCGGCGCGCTCTGAAAAGCCGGGAATTGATTTTTTCCCGCTCACCGTGAATTACCAGGAAAAGACCTATGCTGCGGGCAAGATTCCCGGCGGCTATTTCAAGCGCGAAGGCAGGCCTACGGAAAAGGAAACCCTGGTTTCCCGCCTCATTGACCGCCCCATCCGCCCGCTTTTTCCCGCCGGATTCCGCAATGAGACCCAGGTGATCACCACGGTGCTCTCCTATGATCTCGAAAACGACAGCGAGATCGTGGCCCTCATCGGCGCTTCCGCCGCCCTCACACTTTCCGGCATTCCCTTCATGGGGCCGGTGGGTGGAGCGCGCGTCGGCGTCATCGACGGCGCCTATGTGCTCAACCCCACGCAAGACCAGATGAAAACCTCCGACCTCGATCTCGTGGTCGCGGGCACGCAAGACGCGGTGCTGATGGTTGAATCGGAGGCCAAGGAGCTTTCCGAGGAAATGATGCTGGGCGCTGTGATGTTCGGCCATGCCGGTTTCCAGCCGGTCATCGACGCCATCATCCGCCTCGCCGAGCGCTCCTCGCGCGCGCCCCGTGAGTTTACGCCAGCCGATGAAGCAACGCTTCAGGGCCAGGTGAAGTCACTGGCTGAAGCGGATGTCCGCGCCGCCTATGCCATCGTCAAAAAGGAGTCCCGCGTCGAAGCCTTAGCCTCGGCGAAGGACAAGGCATTGGCTGAGCTCACCGGCGAAGGCAAACCCACCACCGCCCAGCAGGTCGGCAATGCCTTCAAGTATCTGGAGAAGGACGTTGTCCGCAACGCCATCCTCGATACGGGTCTCCGCATCGATGGCCGCGACACCAAAACCGTGCGCCAGATCGTAGCGGAAGCCTCGGTTCTTCCCCGCACCCATGGGTCGGCGCTGTTCACGCGCGGCGAAACCCAGGCGCTGGTGGTGACCACGCTCGGCACCGGCGAAGACGAGCAATATGTCGACTCGCTCGATGGCACCTACAAGGCCACCTTCATGCTGCATTACAACTTCCCCCCCTTCTCGGTGGGCGAAGTCGGGCGGCTTGGCGGGGCCGGACGCCGCGAAATCGGCCATGGCAAGCTCGCCTGGCGCGCCATCCATCCGATGCTGCCGCCAGCCGACCAGTTCCCCTACACCATCCGCGTGGTCTCGGAGATCACCGAGTCGAACGGCTCCTCCTCCATGGCCTCAGTCTGCGGCGCATCGCTGGCGCTGATGGACGCAGGTGTTCCCCTCAAGGCCCCCGTGGCCGGCATCGCCATGGGCCTGATCAAGGAAGGGACACGTTTTGCTGTGCTCTCCGATATCCTCGGTGACGAGGATCATCTGGGCGACATGGACTTCAAGGTGGCCGGCACCAGCAATGGCGTCACCGCCCTGCAGATGGACATCAAGATCACCGGCATCACCGAGGAGATCATGAAGGTCGCCCTCTGGCAGGCCAAAGACGGCCGTCTCCACATCCTGGAGAAAATGGCTGCGGCTCTGGAAAAAGCCCGCCCAGGCCTTGGCGAACACGCACCCCGCATCGAGACGATCAAAATCCCCACCGACAAGATCCGTGAAGTGATCGGAACCGGCGGCAAGGTGATCCGCGAGATCGTGGAAAAGACCGGTGCCAAAATCGATATCCAGGACGACGGCACTGTCAAGGTCGCTTCGTCTTCAGGTGCCGCCATCGCTGCGGCAATGAAGTGGATCAAGGGCATCGTCTCCGAACCCGAACTTGGCGAAATCTACGACGGCAAAGTCGTGAAAGTCGTCGACTTCGGCGCGTTCGTCAACTTCTTCGGTGCCAAGGACGGCCTCGTCCACGTCTCCGAATTGGCGCAAAAGCGCGTCAACAAGGTCTCGGACGTGGTCAACGAAGGCGACACCGTCAAGGTCAAGCTCCTGGGCGTCGACAACCGTGGCAAGGTGCGCCTGTCGATGAAGCAGGTCGACCAGGTCACCGGCGAAGACCTCTCGAAAAAGCAGGCCGAAGAAGCAGCGGCTGGCGGCGGGCAGCCGGAATAATCATTCCGTAGACGGATGAAAACGGGCGCGGAAGGCAACTTCCGCGC
>JANOTU010000546.1:0-7082 GCA_031416515.1 Hyphomicrobiales bacterium | reverse complement strand
CCCTCTGCGGGGGAGGTGGCGCGTCAGCGCCGGAGGGGGCGAGCTTGCGACAAGTCCCCCTCCGTCAAGCTTCGCATGACACCTCCCCCGCCGAGGGGGAGGAAAAGTTCAGTAATACCCTGATGCCTGCATCAACATGTCAATCGCGCCTTGCGCGTTTGCCAGGGCTTCGCGGTCGGTGGCTTCGCGCCGCAGGGCCTTGTGGATTTCCGCGCCCAGTATGGCCTCGATCGCCAGATATTCCGGCACGGGCGGGCGCGGCCAGGATTTGAGGAGGTTGCGCTTGGCCAGCCGGTCAACCACGCTGACGATGGGCGAAGTGGCCGCGGCCTCTGGATCGGCGCTGACGCTGAAACGCGGGGCCACGGGAAAGCCGTTCTGCACGCTGGCTTTCATCGCCTCTGGCGAGGTCATCCAGGCGATGGCCTCGAAGGCAAGCTCAACCCGGTCTTCCGGCAGATTGGCGGGGATGCACAGAAGAAAGCCGCCGATAGGATTGTTGGAGGCGCCGCCGATGCCTTTTGGCTGTTGCAGATAGGTGACCTTCTGCTTCACAGCCGAATTGATGTCATATTCAAAACGGGCCGCCCGCACCGTCCAGCAATAGGCCATGGCGGTCTTGCCTGCGAGAAAGATGTTGGTGCGCTTGTCCCAGTCCATGTCGAGAATGTCGGGCGGAGAATATTCCATCAGTCGGTGCAAATAGTCGAGCACCTGAAGTCCCGCCTCAGATAGCACCCGTGGCCGCAATTGTTCGCCGTCCGCCTTGTCCACGGTGAAGAACAGGCGCGACTTTGGCAGATTGAGAATTGACTCGCCGCAGCACCCCATCAGGAACATGAATGTGGACGCAATCGGCATGCCCTCCGCGCCATTCCAGGCGATTCCATAAAAGTCCCGGGAGGGTTTGTGAAAGTGCTTGGCCGCGGCCACTGTTTCATCGAAAGTGATGGGGTAGCGTATCTTGTCGCGCGTGAACAAGTCGGTGCGCGCTGCCAGAAGCTCTATGGTGCAATAAATCGGCACGCCGTATTGCTGGCCCTTCCAGGTGCCCATCGACCAGACCGAGGGATGAAAGTCGAGCGGCGAGATCGCCGAGTTCTCGATGAACGCGTTGAGTGGTCGCACCAGGCCCTTCTTCACCACTTCGCCCAGCCACGGCGCATTGATGGCGATGATGTCGTAATCGGACACAGGTTTGGCGGCGTTCTCGATCATCCGGGCATGCAGCTGCGGCAATTTCAGGAGATCAAAATTCTTGCGCGAAGACATGTTGTTGCGAAAATCCGCCCACATATTGGTCATCGAGGCGAAATAATTGTCGAAGTTGAGCAGAAATTTCAGTTCGCGGGTTCCCCGGAACAGGCTCTCGATCAGGTGCGGCGGCGGAATGATCTGGGCGGCGAAATAGGAGCCACCGAAATAAAAATCCTCCTCCTCTTCCGGCTTGGCGCGCAGGCCAAAGGTTTGCGCCAGAAGCGATTTGATCCGCCTGGCATATTGCAGGAAGGACTCTATCAGCGCCGGGCTCGGCGTGAGGACAAAACTCCTCCCCGTCTCGCTCGCGGGCTTCTTGAGAATGTGGCCTGCGTCAATCAGCTCATGAATGCGCCGCATCGCGGTGGCGTAGGGAATTTTAGCAACCGAGGCCAAGGCTGAAATCGTCACCGTCGCGCCGGTGAGGTTTTGCTTGATCAAATAGAGCAGGATGTTCCACGAGGCATCTTCCTGCGCCATGGGCACCACTTCCTGATAGGGGGCGCGCACCCTTTCAAGAAATGTGATGATCCGCAAAAGCTCATACTCAGTCATGCCGCAAGTTTATATGCGCCCCGAACCGCAATTGCCAATTCAGCGCTCATGCGCCCTGGTTCAGGGGATATACTTATTGTGCCGCAGGCGGTCGAAGGCGTGGGTGAAGGAGTCGACGGAGTTCTGGCCGTCGAGGAAGCCCATGTCGCGGCTCTTGGTCATGGCGGCGAAGGTTTCAAGTTCGCGGCCGAGATCGAGATCAGTGTGCCACCAGGAGGCGAACTCATCGATGGGCACATTCTTGAGGCCGTGTTTGGCGATGATCTGGTTCCAGATGGGCCCGGCATCGGCCATGGATTGCTCCAGCGGCGAGGGCTTGCCGGGATGGGGTGCGGCTTCAAGGCCGAAATAGGCGGCGATCTTGGGCCACATCCAGTTCCAGCGGAACACCTCGCCGTTGACAATATTGAAGGCCTGATTGGCACCCACTGGCGTGGTCGCCGCCCAGAGCTGGTGCTTGGCGATGATCCGGCCATCGGTGATGTCGATGACACCCTCATATTGCCCGGTGCTGCCGGGGAACACGAAGGGGCGTCCGGTCTCTTTGCAGATGGCGGCATAGGCGGCCAGCGTGGAGGCCATGTTCATGGCATTGCCCACGGCATAGCCGATCAGTGTATGCGGACGGTGCACCGACCAGGTGAAGCCCTGTTTTTCTGCGGCGGCATAAACCGCGTCTTCCTGCACATAGTAGAAATTTTGATAGGAGAGGCGCGGCTGCTCTTCGCGGAAGGGGGTGATCGGCTTGTTTTTCGCATAGGCCTCGAAGGGTCCCATATAGTGTTTGAGGCCGGTCACCAGTGCCACATGGGCGACCTTCTTCTCCGCAACCCCGTTCAGAAGGTTCTCAACCATGGCGCCATTGACGCGGCAGTTTTCAGCCTCGGTGTTCTGCCGTGACCAGGTGGTGATGAAAACATGGCTCACACTGACCGCGCTCAGGGCAGCTTTCACAGCTGCGCCATCCATGAGGTCCACGGAGATGTTTTTGACGCCCGTCGGCAGATTGCTGCCATGGCGGGAAATCCCGGTGACTTCCCAGCCGCCCACGGCCATCAAATGCTCCGCCAGATGGCGTCCAATAATACCGCTAACACCAGCAATCAGGGCATGTTTCATCATAGTTCCACTCCGTTTTGGTAATTATTGCTGTCTTATCGGCCCCCATAGACAATTCCTCCATGAAAATATCAAAACCTGATTTTCTCCGGACTTAAATCGCCCGTGGATCCCACTTTCATAGATTCTCAAATTGAAAATCTTTGCCGTGCGCCGCAGCAAACGCTCGGATACCACTCTTGGGAGTGGTAGGGGAACGTATGCAGCGGCCAGCCGTCCATAGAACAACAAACACGCCAGTGCTGCGGAGCTTTTTCGCTTTGCCGCTGGCCAGAAGTTTTGTGACGGTTGTCATCTCCACTCTGGCGCTGATTGTCGTATGTCTTTCATTCGCGCCATCCAGCCTGTCCTGGGGCGCATTGTCAGGAAGCCTGCCCTTCGCCGCCGTGATCGCCATTGTCGGATTGGGGCAGTTGTTGGTGGTTCAACAAGGCGGCTTTGATCTTTCGCTGGCGGGCGCGGTATCTCTCGCAGTCGTCGTGTCAACCCATTTTCCGCAACAGGACAACGCCTTGCTGCTCCCGGCGATTCTGATCGCCATGGGCTTTGCACTGGCGGCAGGCGTCTTGAACGGGATTCTGGTGAGCTTTTTCCGGCTCAATGCAATCATCGCCACAATCGGCGTCAACGCGCTTCTCTACGGGTGTGTGTTCGCCGTGTCCGGTGGTGTGCCGTCCATCACCACGGACTTGCTTGCCGAAATCGCTGGTGGTGAAACCTTTGGCCTGCCCAATTCGGTCTATTTCGCGCTGGCGGCATTGCTGGTGGTTACGTTTGTTTTGAAGAAGACTGTCGTAGGCCGCCGCTTCGAGGCGATCGGCGCCAATCCGCTGGCCGCCCGGGCCTCCGGGCTTCGCGTGCAGCTTCATCAAATGATGGCCTATGTTTATGCCCAGCTGCTTTATTGCATGGCGGGCGTGCTGATCGCTGGCATAACGCGCGAACCCACCGCATTTCAGGGCGACAGCCTGCTGCTGCCTTCGGTTGCTGTGGTCGTTCTCGGCGGCACATCGCTGCTCGGCGGTCGCGGCTTTCCGATCTCGACAGTCATAGCCGCGTTTTTCCTGAACCAATTGAGCCAATTCGCACTCGCAGTTGGAGTGCCGTATTCGGCCCAAACCATTATCCAGGCTTTGGCCCTGGGTTTTGGCATCGGGGTTTACTCTGTCCGGTGGACAGTAAACTCAACCACGCAGACCAAACCAGCAAAAATGGAGGAAGTAAAATGAAATATCGGTCTCTTACAACAAAACTGACGCTCGCCGCGGCGACGGCGGTTTTGGCGCTTGGCAGCGCCACCCTCGCGCAAGCCGAAACGCCGTCATGGTGCGGCCCCAAGAAGGCGACAATCGCCTTGCTCGATGGCTACGGCGGCAACAGCTGGCGCCAGGTGACAACAGCATCCGGCAAGCAGACTGCGGAACTGTGCCCCAGCATCACCAGCTATGAATACGCTGACGGTCAGGGCGACACGCAGAAGTCCATCTCTGACATCAAGAGCATGGCTGCGAAGGGCGTCGATGCCCTGGTGGTCTTCGGCGATGCCGGACCGGCAATGCTCCCTGCAATCACCAGCGTCTTCAAGGCGGGTAAAGTCATTGTGCCGTACCGTGTCGACGTCGGCGGCGAAGCGGGCAAAAACTACACCAAGTTCATCGGTTCTGCCTTCGTTGAAGACGGCGCAAGCTGGGGCAACTGGATCAAGAGCATTCTGCCCAAAGGCGGCAATCTGCTGTTCCTCAGCGGCCCGGCCGGCAACAGTCAGGGCCTCGACGAACTTAAAGGTTTGAAGTCGGTGCTTGGGCCGGAATACAAGTTCGTGAACCCCGAGCCATTCGCTGTGACAAACTGGGATCCGGCGCTGACGCAAAAGGTTCTCACCGCAGAAATCGCCAAGAACGAGAAGATCGACGTTATCATTTCAGATTTCGGTCCTTCTCTGGTCGGTGCGCTTCCGCTGTTCCAGAAGTCCGGCAAGTCAATCCCGGCTCTTGCCACCTCTGACGGCAACTCGCTTGGCTGCTTCTGGACAGATGTCCAAAAAGACAATCCGGACTTCAAGCTGTTCACCATCGCAACCGGCAACGACAACGTTCGCCTGGCTGTTATGCATGCAGTTGCCGCCGCAACGGGCGGAACCCCTCCCACGGAAGAAATCTTCAAGGCCCCGGTGTTTGAAGATTCAGTGTCGGGCAAGCCAAACCCGGTCACCTGCCGCAAGGATCTGCCAGGCGCCATTTACCTGTCGTCGGAACTGCCTGACGACATGCAGGCAAAGGCTGTCGGCCAGTAAGCAAATACAGCGGCCCCGGAGGGCGGATTCTCTCCGGGGCAATTATTTGAATTGGGGTCGTGGTGGAGAAAAAAGCGGCAGCAGTCGGCGCATCAGCACGTGGCGATGTGACCCTTCGGCTGTCCGGTATTTCAAAATTCTACTCTGGCGTGCCTGCGCTTCAAGATGTCAGCGTTGAGTTCTATGCCGGCGAGGTTCATGCGATTCTCGGTGAGAACGGGGCAGGCAAATCAACCCTCATGAACGTCATTTCCGGCACGATACAGCCGGAGCTCGGCGAGATCACTTTCGCAGGCCACCGGATTTCGCACATGACGCCGGAGACCGCCGCCTCCCTGGGGATCACGATTTCCTTTCAACACCCGGCGATCCTGGAAGACCTTTCGGTGCTTGAAAATTTGCGCGTGGCGCTGCCCGCATCCCTGTTCGCGGGCAAATCCGCGCCGGGTGTGGCCCGGGAGATGCTCGACGCCGTGGGGCTCCACGTGCCGCTGCGCACACGCGCCGACACCCTGACGGTCGCACAGAAGCATTTGCTTGAGATCGCCAAGGCCTTGGCGATCAAGCCCAGGGTTCTGATTCTCGACGAGCCCACAGCCTCGCTCGACCAGGACGCAACCGATATGCTTTTTGGCCGCATTCGCGACGTTGTCAAAACCGGAACCTCGGTGATCTATATTACCCACCGCCTGGCGGAGCTGCGCCAGATTGCCCACCGCGTCACGGTGCTTCGCGATGGCCGGTTCCGGGGCATGAGCCTTGTGGATGAGATCAGCGACGGCGACCTGCTGGCCATGATCGTTGGCCGCGCACTTGGCTCGACATTTCCGCAGAAGTCACAAGACACTTCGAGTGATGTGGTTTTTTCTGTGAAATCGCTCAGCGGCAAGAAATTCAAGGATGTGACATTCGATGTGGCCAAGGGGCAGATCATCGGCGTGGCTGGTGTAGCTGGCAACGGCCAGCCTGAGCTGATGCGGGCACTCGCGGGCCTTCAGGTGTCCGAAGGCGTGATCAAACTGAATGGGCGTTCCATCAGCCCCAATGAACTGTTGCGCCAAGCCGCCTTCATGCCTTCGGACCGGCATGTGGAAGGCCTGGCTGGCGGCCTCACGGTGCGCGAAAACGCAACCTTCGCAGCGCTCGAAAGATTTTCCGCGAACGGCGTCATGAGCCGGAAAAAAGAGCTCGAACACGTTGCAACAACTTTCAATTCACTGGATGTCAAGACGCCCAGCATAGAGGCTCCCATTCTGTCGCTCTCAGGCGGCAACCAGCAAAAAGTAGTGATGTCGCGCGCCTTGCTCTCGGAACCTGACCTGATCGTCGCTGATGAGCCAACACAAGGAGTTGATGTCGGCGCCCGCGCCGAAATCTACCGCATCTTGCGCGATGTTTCGAGTTCTGGAACGCCGGTGATCGTAAACTCTTCGGATGCGGCCGAACTCGAAGGACTGTGCGACAAGGTTATCGTGATGTCCCGGGGCCGGATCGTTGAGACGCTCGCGGGGAGCGATGTTTCCGAAGCCCGCATGGTCGCCGCCGCCGTCAACGCCAGCACCCATGTGGGGGAAAGTGGCTTGCAGGACCGTGGCCGCACAGCCCTGGGGGGCTTGCGGCATTTTCTCCAGTCGGACAATGCCCCAGCCGTTCCCCTTGCTCTCGTCATCATTCTGCTGGGACTTTTTGTCTTCAGTCAAAACCAGAACTTCTTCTCGTTTTTCAATATTTACAACATCCTGTTGCTGGCGACCGCATTGGGATTCATCGCACTCGGACAAACCATCGCGCTGTTGATGGGGGGTATTGATCTGTCGGTGGGGCCTCTCGCCGGATTCCTGGTTGTGGTGGCATCGTT
>JANOTU010000545.1:0-2766 GCA_031416515.1 Hyphomicrobiales bacterium | reverse complement strand
TACCAGGTTTCAGGTTCGCGCATCGGCTCTTCCAAATTGAGGAGCACATGGGCTAAGGAAGCGCCCATGCGTTTTTCATCGGGCAAGGATTTCAGGGACTGGCCATCGAAGGCTGTCACCATATTCGGCATGTCCGGCGTGGGCAAGACCACGCTGGCGAAGCTGCTGCAGGAAAGCCGCTGGTTTCAGTATTCTGTCGATTACCGCATCGGCACCCGCTACATGGGCGAGCATATTGTCGATAATTTCAAGCGCGAGGCCATGCGGGTGCCTTTCTTGCGGGATCTGCTGCGGTCGGATTCCATTCATATCAACTCCAACATCACCTTTGAGAATCTGAGCCCCTTGTCCACCTATCTGGGAAAGCCTGGAAACCCCGCGACAGGCGGATTGAGCTTTGCTGAGTACCAGCGCCGCCAGAACCAGCACCGCGACGCGGAAATCAGCGCGCTCCGCGATGTGCCGGGCTTCATCGAGAAGGCGCGCGAGATTTACCAGTATGAGCATTTTGTCTGCGATTCCGGCGGCAGCCTGTGCGAGATCGTCGATCCCGCCGATGCCGATGACCCGGTGCTCAGATGCCTCGCCGACAATACGCTGCTGCTTTATATCGAGGGCAACCCGCAGCACACGCAGATGCTGGTCGAGCGCTTCCGCCGCAACCCCAAGCCCATGTATTATCAACCAGCGTTCCTCGATGCCAAATGGGCTGAATATAAATCCATCAACAACTTTGCCGCTGACGGGAATGTGGACCCCGATGGTTTCGCGGTGTGGGGCTTTGAGCAATTGCTGCGCCACCGAATCCCGCTCTATGAGGCGATTGCGCGGAATTTCGGCTACAAGATCGCCATGGAAGATGTGCCTCACATAAAATCGGAAAGCGATTTTGTGGGTCTTCTCGCCAGCGCCATTGACGGGCAAAAATAACCATGCCGATCCGCATTCCCAATGATCTTCCCGCCCGCGCCACGCTGGAA
This sequence comes from Hyphomicrobiales bacterium, assembly GCA_031416515.1. Classification (GTDB taxonomy): domain Bacteria; phylum Pseudomonadota; class Alphaproteobacteria; order Rhizobiales; family Aestuariivirgaceae; genus Aestuariivirga. The sequence goes on along the minus strand of JANOTU010000545.1, from coordinate 1,786 downwards.
AAAGAAGGCGTGATGCTGCTGACCGAGTCCTCCGCCAGGCGGCAGGACATCAGGCCGTTGCGCGTGGGCCTGCTCAATCTGATGCCCACCAAGATCAAGACCGAGACGCAGTTTGCGCGCCTCATCGGGGCAACACCCTTGCAGGTGGAACTCACCCTGGTGAAGGTCTCCAGCCACACGCCAAAGAACACCGCAGCTGAACACATGCTGGCCTTCTACAGCGATTGGGAGGACGTGAAGACACAGAAATTCGATGGTTTCATCGTCACCGGCGCCCCCATTGAGCTGCTTGATTTCGAGGATGTGAATTATTGGGATGAACTCGCCCGCATATTCGACTGGACCCAGACCCATGTGCATTCCAGCATGAATATCTGCTGGGGCGCGCAGGCCGCGCTTTACCGGTTTTACGGCGTTCCCAAGCATACCTTGCCCAAGAAGGTTTTTGGCGTTTACCGCCACCGCAATCTGCAACCCGCCTCGCCATACCTTCGCGGCTTCTCCGATGATTTCTCAATTCCTGTCTCACGCTGGACAGAAAACCACCGCGCCGATTTGCCACCGGACAAGGGGCTTGAGGTGCTGATGGAGTCGGATGAGGCGGGCCTCTGCCTGATCCATGATCCCGCCAACCGGGCGCTGCACATGTTCAACCACATTGAATATGACACCCATTCCCTGGGCGATGAATATTTCCGCGATGTGAACGCCGGCAAACCCATCGAGATTCCCAAAAACTATTTCCCCCACAACGACCCCCGGACCCCGCCCGAAAACCGCTGGCGCAGCCATGCGCATTTGCTGTTCGGCAACTGGATCAACGAGGTTTACCAGACAACGCCGTTTGATCTCGCTGATATCGGGCGAAAATAGGTAAGTTGGCCGCCGTTGCCCATCAGGGCAATTCCTGCCGCCTCCTGCGGGCGTGACGTGCCTTCTTCTCTTCTCCCTTGGGAGAAGAAGGGGCCCGTCGCTCTTCCTTGGCGTGGGGAAGATGAGGGGATACCGCGCCCGATTTACTGGCTCCGGTGTTCCCTCACCCTCTCATGTGCCACGGGCAATGGGCCCCTCCCTCTCCCAAATGAGAGGGAAAAAAGGAAACACGCCAGCTTGTATGGTGGTTGCATGGCTGCGGGTGTTGATGCCGGTGTCAGGCGCCGTTTACCCATGTTGCAACCACGCGGAGGTCGTCATCCAGATGAACAAGGCTCGCGAGATAGCCTTCCTTCACACGGCCGAGCGCGTGGTCCTGCTTGATGAAGCAGGCGGGATTGAGCGCGGCCATGCGCAGCGCGTCTTCAAGGCTGACACCCAGATGGGTCACACAGTGGCGCACCGCCTGGTCCATGGTGAGGTCGGAACCTGCGAGGGTGCCATTGCCAAGCTCCAGCCGGCCATGGTTGCGGCGCACGGTGCGGGTCTGAAGCTCAAAACTGTCTGGTCCGCCAGCGGCGGTTGGCATGGCGTCGGTGATTAGCATCATGCGGGATTTTGGCCTGGCAGCAAGCGCTGCTGCCATGACGGCGTTGTGAACATGGTGGCCATCGGCAATGAGGCTGGTGAAACTGTTGTGGTCCGCCAAGGCAGCACCGACCATGCCGGGCTCGCGGGCACCCATCTGGCTCATGGCGTTGAAGAGATGGGTGAAGCCGCAAGCTCCGGCGGCAAGGGCTCCTTGAGCTTCAAAAACTGCATAGAACCGCATCGCCAGCATCATGGCCCATGGAGTCATTGATCTGCTTGAAATGATCGATGTCCACTAAAAGGAGTGCCACGCGCGTACCTC
>JANOTU010000544.1:0-3546 GCA_031416515.1 Hyphomicrobiales bacterium | reverse complement strand
CAGCCCCATCAAAACCCGTAGGCCCGCCGGTCATGCCGGGAGCATAGCTTCCCGCTGCCATCGCCGGCTTGATGAATCGGGGCGCGATGCCGACCGCTGATGTCAGCGCCAGTGCGCTGGTTGCGGAGCCAGCGATGAATTTGCGTCGCGACACTGCTGGTGTTGTGAACGTTGTTTGCTTGGTTGCCATGATTTTTTATTTTCCTTCCCCAGGTTTATGGTTGTGATTGAAGCGCTGACTAGTGATATGCATCGCATTTAAGAATCCTGCCGTCAAGCAGCGTCAGCGCATTGTGGCGCGTGGGCTTTGGTAGCGGACACATCAAGCCCCCAGCCATAGCCGTCGTCGGTTGGCATCAATACCACACCATAAACATCACGCGCATGCGCTATGTCGATGAAATCATCGAACACGTCGTCCAGCACTTTCTCAGGATCGCGGTCCCGCGGATCGCCGTAGCCGCCGCCCGAGGGCGAGACATAGGTGACGACATCACCCACATCGACGCGCAGGCCGGAGAATTTGGCCGGGTTCTGCGTCACATCACCTGGATTGGCGCAGTTGTAGGTCTCCAGCCGTCCTACCGCACCTGGCGTCCCACCAAAAATCCCCCAGGATGCATCCGTCTGGCGGTCGGTCTCATGGGTGACAAAACCGGGCTAGCAGCCTGTCGGACTCAACGTGTCGTCTGTTTCTAACTTGTTGATATTTTTGATTTTTATTTTTTTAATCAAAAACATGAAAACCAATTAAATCAATAACTTAGAGTTTAAATCCGACAGGCTGCTAGGCGGGGTGGCCATTGCTCAGAATCTGATTGACAGGGCCGGACGATTCTTGCGATGCATAACGTAGTAAACGTTTCCAGTAAGAGCAGCAAACGCCGTAAAGGGAATGTCACACGTGATTTTGTGCGCATGCGTGCGCCGCTAGAGGGAGGAAACGATGAAAACACTTAAAGGCCCCGGCCTGTTCCTTGGCCAGTTTGCAGACAACAAGGCACCGTTCAACAGCTTGGCTGCCATCAGCAACTGGGTGAAGTCCTGCGGGTTTGAGGCAGTGCAGCTTCCGACGTGGGACACCCGGTTCATTGACATCAAGAAGGTGGCGGAAAGCAAAACCTATGCGGACGAGTTGACCGGGATCGCCAAGGACGCGGGTATCGTGATCTGCGATTCGGCAAGCCATATTCAGGGGCAGCTATGTGCCGTTCATCCGGCCTATGACACCTGGATGGATGGCCTGTGCCCGCCCGAAGTGCGCGGCAACCGCAATGCGCGGCAGGCTTGGGCGGTCGAGCAGTTAAAGCTGTGCGCGCGGGCGTCAAAGAACCTGGGGTTGACTGAACATGCAACGTTCTCCGGCGCGCTCGCGTGGCCGTTTTGGTATCCGTTCCCGCAGCGCGATCAGAACCTTATCAACGAAGCATTCGGCGAGTTGGCGCGCATCTGGAAACCAATATTGGACGTGTTCGATGAAAACGGCGTCGATCTGTGCTTTGAGCTGCATCCGACCGAAGACCTGTATGATGGCGTGACTTTCGAGATGTTCTTGGAGGCCGTGGGCAATCACAACCGATGCCACATCAATTATGATGCCAGCCACTTTGTGAAGCAGGGCCTTGATTACGTTCAGTTCATCGATTTCTACCACGAGCGCATCAAGATGTTCCACGTCAAGGACAGCGAGTTCAACCCCACTGGCAAACAGGGATTCCTGTCGGGGTATCAGCCCTGGCTGAAGCGGGCCGCACGCGACCGCAGCCTTGGCGACGGGCAGACGGATTTCGGCAAGGTCTTCTCGAAGCTGACCGAATACGATTTCACCGGCTGGTGTGTCTATGAATGGGAGGACTGCATCGAACATCCCGAGGATGCCGCACCCAAAGGGGCCGCCTACATCCGCGACAAGATCCGCCGCGTCACCGACAAGACATTCGACGATTTCGCGGGTGGCAAGGGCGATACCAGCGGCGCACGCGCGATCCTCGGGCTGGAGTGACGCGCCATGGCGATTGAAAGTTTTGGCACCGAACGAGCCGCGCGCAAGCTGCGGCTCGGCATGGTCGGGGGCGGTCGGGGGGCCTTTATCGGGGCCGTCCACCGCATGTCGGCGCGGCTGGATGACAAATGGGACATCGTGGCGGGCGCGCTGAGTGCGAACGCCGAAAATGCGCGCCAGTCAGCTGACGACCTGGGCATCGCGGCGGACCGCGCTTATACCAGTTGGGAAGAGATGGCAAAAATTGAAGGGTCGCGGGATGACGGAATAGATGCCGTCTCCATCGTGACCCCAAATCATTTGCATTTCGGCCCGGCAAAGACATTTATGGAAAACGGCATTCATGTGATCTGCGACAAGCCGATGACGATGAACCTGCAAGAGGCGCAGGATCTTGCCAACATCGCCCGCAAAACCGGGGTGATCTTTGTGTTGACGCAGAACAACACGGGATACCCGATGGTACGCCAGGCCCGCCAGATGGTGGCGGACGGTACGTTGGGCACGATTCAGGTGATCCGGGTTTCGTATGCGCAGGATTGGTTGACAACGCCGCTTGATCAGGACGGGCAAAAGCAGGCCGCGTGGCGAACTGATCCCAAATACGCAGGTGCTGGCGGGTCTATCGGTGATATTGGCGTGCACGCATTTAATCTTGCATCTTTCATCTCCGGACTGGAACTGGATGATGTTTGCGCCGATTTGCGCAGCTATGTGCCAGGACGAAAGCTGGACGATAACGCCAACGTTTTGCTGCGCTATAAGGGTGGGGCATCAGGCACTTTGTGGAGCAGCCAGGTTGCTCCGGGCAACTATAACCGCTTGTCAATTGGCATCTACGGCACCAAAGGCGGTCTGAAGTGGGTAGGTGAAGACAACGATAACCTGTTTTACACGCCACTCGGCGAACCCATGCGCTGCATCACCCGCGGGGGGCCGGGAGCGATGGAGGTGGCCCATCGTGCCACGCGCATGCCGCCCCGCCACCCGGAAGGCTACATCGAAGGGTTTGCAAACCTTTATTCCAATGCGGCCGAACTGATTTGGGCGCGCAAGGACGGGCGACCGCCAGATCCGTTTGCCACTGATCTGCCAACGGTCGAGGATGGTGTGCTGGGCTTGGCATTTATCGAAGCCTGCGTCGCGTCTAGCCAAAAAGGTGGCGTCTGGACAAAGGCATCGGTCACACGTCCCTAATTCTACTGCGTCACAAAACAAGATGATGATCTGGCTTGCGTGCCATACACTGGCAAGTCGGGCAGCGGGAGAGCGTTTCCGCGAGCTTGACGGTGAGTTTCTTGCGCACTGTGGCGATTGAGTTTGGGACGTGGCGCTCGGGCCGGACTGGGGGATCCTCGCCTTCTTGGATGGTTGGAAAGGCGAGGTTTTTTGCGGAAGAGGGTTCCTGAGGGGGGAAAAGCCGCTCTTTCGCGGATCAGGAATCCATAAGCCGCGATGCAAAGCGTCGCGTGATGGTGAAAGCCGCGCCAACTTCGCCCCTCGAAATGGGCAAGACCGACTTCGCCCTTCAATTCCTCATAGTC
>JANOTU010000543.1:0-3693 GCA_031416515.1 Hyphomicrobiales bacterium | reverse complement strand
TTCGCCTTCAAGGATGAAGGCCTGATCCAGCAGCAATTGCGCAGCGTCTTCGACCGCGGCAGCGCCCTTGTCTTGCACCGTTTTCGCCAGGGCCGTCAGCAAGGGATGGGAGGCGTTGATCTCAAGAATGGGGGCGCTCAGGGCAAATTCCGAATCCTTCTGGCGCGACAGCAGTTTTTCCAATGTGCGGTCCATCGCGCCATCGGCCACGAGGCACACTGCGCTGTCGGTGAGGCGCCTGGAAACCCGCACATCCTTCACACGCTCACCCAGAGCCTGCTTCATGGCGGCGATCAGGGTGGCGGTTGCGGCGTCATCGGCGGCGGGCCTGGCCTCGTCCTTCAACTTGATGAGATCAAGATCGGCGGCGCCTTGGGTGACCGATTTGAAAGGCTTGCCGTCAAAGCCAAGCGCGGTGCGCACCCAGAAGCTGTCAACGGGGTCGGTGAGGAGCAAAACCTCAACATCGCGGGCCTTGTAACCTTCAAGTTGCGGGCTGCTGGCTGCTTTGGTGGCGTCTTCGGCGGCCAGATAATAGATCGCCGTCTGGTTTTCCTTCAGGCCTTCGATGTAATCCTTGAGGGTGACCGATGCCGTTTTGGTCGAGCGAAAGCGCGCGAACTCATAAATCTGGTCGCGGCGCTCCATGTCCTCATAGAGGCCCTCCTTGATCACGGGGGCGAACACATCCCAGATTTTCCTGAAAGTGGGCGCATCATTTTCCGCGCATTTCTTCAGCTCCGCCAGCACCTTGTTGGTGACAGCCTTGCGGATCGCCGCCACTTGGGCGTTGTTCTGCAGCATCTCGCGCGAGATGTTGAGGGGCATGTCTTCGGAGTCGATGATGCCGCGCACAAAACGCAAGTAAGGCGGCAGCAGGTTTGCATCATCGGCGATGAAAACCCGCTTCACATAAAGCTTCTGGCGGCCCCGGCGCTCCGGGTCATAGAGATCGAAGGGTTTCTCGCCCGGCACATAGAGGAGGACGGTGTATTCATGGCGGCCCTCGGCGCGGTAATGCAGGGTAAGGGCAGGCTCGGAATAATCGCCCGAGATGTGGCCGAAAAATTCCTTGTGGCTCTCGGGCGTCACGTCCGCCTTGGGCCTGGTCCAGATGGCGTTGGCGCTGTTGATCTGGCGCGAGGTCTCCTTGTCCACCGCCAGCATGATGGGATGCGCCACATGATCGGAATAGGCGCGCACCACGCTTTCGATTTTCCAGTCCTCAAGGAACTCCGTGGCATCATCCTTCAAATGCAGCACAATCCTCGTGCCCCGTTCCTCGGCGTCTGACGTCGAGACCGTGAAGGCGCCCGTGCCCTCGGATGACCAGACATGGGCCTGCGCCTCGCCTGCATGCTTCGAGATCACATCAACTTTTGATGCGACAATGAAGCTGGAATAAAACCCGATACCAAACTGGCCAATCAGATGCAGATCGCCCTTGGCCTTTGCGATGAAAGCCTGCGTGCCGGATTTGGCGATGGTGCCGAGATTGTCCACCAGCTCGTCATGGCTCATGCCAATGCCGGAATCGGCGATGGTCAGGGTCTTGGCCGACTTGTCGGCGGTGATGGTGATCTTGAGTGCGGGATCAGCGCCGAGAAGCTCAGGCCGGGCGATGGCCTCATAGCGCAGCTTGTCAAGCGCATCCGCCGCATTGGAGACAAGCTCGCGCAAAAACACATCCCGGTCCGAATAAACCGAATGCACCATGAGGTGCAAAAGCTTGGCCACCTCCGCCTGAAACTGATGCGCCTCGGGTGAGTCAGATTTCGCCGTCGTCTTCGCCATGTTGCCCTCAACTGTTGTGATGACAGCGATATCGGGGGTGGCGGGCTTAAGGTCAAGCCTGTAAAACGTCTCTATGCCACCGCCAGCATCATTAATGCAGACCGGATCATCGTGAAGGAGGTTGACCATGGCGACTAACGTGAAACCCATCCGCACTACGGCGGTTTACGAAGCGGCCCTGGCCGAAGCCGCAGGCCTCTGGGGCTCAGCGAGCGGGACGCCGAAGGGCAACCGGCTGGACGTGCTGGCCAGGCTGATTGACGCTTACGAGGCCGGTCATCATGCCATGGACCCGCCGGATCCCGTGGAGGCGATTCTGTTCCGCATGGAGCAGCAGGGCATGACCCGGAAAGACCTGGAGGACATCATCGGCACCCGCACCCGGATCGCCGAAGTGCTCAATCGCAAGCGCGGCCTGTCAATCAGCATGATCCGCCGCCTGCACGAGCGCTTGGGCATTTCCGCCGAGATATTGATCCAGCCCTCGCGCAAGAGTGCCGCATGAGGGTCATCGCCCGCAAATTTAAGCGACCACATGAATTGCCCTTTTTATTCAGATGCGGACTTGCTGAAATCGCTACAATGTCCTGATTGTCCGCTCACAGATGAAATGTGGGGTACGTTGTTGTCGTAAGTCCAGTAGCAAAGGTTTTTTTGATACTGACATTGGATCTTCAGTAGAAGCCAAAGTAGTCCCGCACAGAGCCGCGAAATGCCGTTTGTGAACCGGCAGTGTGCCGGTACAATGCCGACTTAGGTTGCCATAAAACGGTCTTGGACATAAGGAGCACAAAATGAAACGATACAAAATTGATGGCAACAAAGTTAAAGTTTCACGCAAGATTCGGGATCGTCGGTCAACACAAAAGGAGTTTGCTTACGAAATTCGGGTCAGTGAGCGAAAGCTCCGCGACATAGAGAACTCCGAAGGCGATATCGACAGTGAAGTGTTGGACCGCCTGGCAAAAGCATGCGAGGTTTCAAGAGATACGCTGCTTGAATTAGTGCCACACACTGGTGTTTCGGCGGTGGGATCAGCGCCAACACCTCGCACACCCACGCCACCGACACTCGTTCCAAGGTGGGACACTGCACATGCCAGGGTTCAGCACGACGAAGGCGAGTTGTTCAAGTTGATGCGGCAAAGCAAAAAACTTATCCCATTTATCAAGGTTAAGCTTACAGCCGAGACTGATGCCTATGCTATGGATCTCTTTGTCATACTTCAGAAATTGACCCAAAGTGATTCCAACTACGTGGAGAAAATTGATGGTCAGACGGAACTGTCAATTCGCCGTCGTGTTCGTGAGTTGCTTGTGCTCCTGAAAGGCAACGATGTATGGCTCTATACCGATCATCTTCCAAAACTGTTGCCTGAGAGATTCGAAATAGCCCCCGAAGGCGAGAAACTCGAAATTGAATGGCAAGCTCTCCTCTGCCTCGGTCCACCTGGAGAGTATAGGGAGGACACAGTGGAACTTCGCGTCGACAATGGTCAGCCGTATCTCATTGATTGGGAAAAGAAAATAAAATTCTGAACATGAGAGGCTGCGAGTAGCCTCGGCACAGTTTACAGTGGCACCGCAATCATTTACTTCATCAGTGAATGGACAATCTTGCGTGTGATGCTCGCGGTTTCGAGTTCGGTCGAACGCCTTTTAGATTTTCCACCAATGCACAAATAGCACAAGTATGAGTTGATTCTGCTTTGTGGCCTTTGTGCCTTCGTGTTGAATCTTTACCGAATTTCCTGCTCCAGCCTTCACGGATGCGGCGTGATAGCGACGATTGTGATGGCGTTCTTGGCCGGGCCGTAGAACCAGAATATCCGGTACGCACCGGGTGTCTGGTTTTCGGCATAGGCTTCGAAAATGTCTTGGCCTGATGGGCCTGCCAATG
>JANOTU010000542.1:0-5465 GCA_031416515.1 Hyphomicrobiales bacterium | reverse complement strand
TCGTCGGTGAATTTTTGTCGCTGATGGGCGCCTTCAAGGATAATACCTGGGTGGCTTTCTTCGCGACATTTGGTGTGATCCTCTCGGCCTGCTATGCGCTGTGGCTTTACCGCCGCGTGGTGTTCGGCAAACTGGAGAAAGCGGGCCTCGCCCACATGGTGGACATGACTCCGCGCGAATTGGCGACACTAGGCCCTCTGGCGGTCCTCACCATTTTCTTCGGCGTATACCCCTCGCCCATTCTCGATATTTTCGGCGCCAGCGTTGAAGCCCTGTTAAAGCCATTGGGGGCCGCGCCATGATCTATCTTCCTGAATTAACGCTCGCAGGCCTCGCCATGGCGCTGCTGATGTTCGGCGCTTTCCGCAAGGGTGATTCAACGGACACAGTGTCGGTCTGTGCCATCCTGGCCCTCGGCATCGCCGGTGTATTGGTGCTGTGCGGCGAAGAGACGGCCAGCGCCTTCGATGGCGCCTTCGTCGTCGACGCCTTTGGCCGTGTCATGAAAATGATGACGCTCTTTGGCTCAGCTGTGGCCATTGTGCTCTCGGTTAATTTCATGAAGCGTGAGAAGATGGCGAAATTTGAGTATCCCGTGCTCATCCTGCTCGCCACCACCGGCATGATGCTGATGATCTCCGCCAACTCGCTGATAGCGCTTTACATGGGGCTGGAGCTGCAGTCGTTGGCGCTTTACGTCGTCGCCGCCAGCAACCGGGACAGTGCCAAATCATCGGAAGCGGGCCTCAAATATTTTGTCCTGGGCGCGCTTTCCTCCGGCATGTTGCTCTATGGCTCCTCGCTGGTTTACGGTTTCACGGGGTCGGTGATGTTCCCGCAAATCGCCGCAGGCATCGCCGCATCCGGCAACAGCTTAGGGCTCACCTTTGGCCTGGTCTTCATCATGGCGGGCCTGGCTTTCAAGGTCTCCGCCGTGCCGTTCCACATGTGGACGCCCGATGTCTATGAAGGCGCGCCAACGCCCATCACCGCCTTCTTTGCCTCCGCGCCAAAACTCGCGGCCATGGCGCTGTTCATACGGGTGATGGTCACACCCTTTGAGGGCGTGGAGCGCGACTGGCAGCAGATCCTTGTCTTCATTTCCATCGCCTCCATGGCGCTGGGGGCCTTCGCCGCCATCGGCCAGAGCAACATCAAGCGGCTGCTGGCTTATTCCTCCATCGGCCACATGGGTTTTGCGCTGGTGGGTCTGGCCGCAGGCAGCGCGGAGGGAGTGCGCGGCGTGGTCATCTACATGATGATCTATCTCATCATGACGCTCGGCGTCTTCGCCTGTGTGCTGGCGATGCGCCGCAAGGGCACCCATGTGGAGGAGATCGCCGATCTCGCAGGCCTTGCGCGCCACAACAAGGGCCTGGCTTTCGTGCTCGCCATGCTGATGTTCTCGCTTGCGGGCATTCCGCCGCTGGCTGGCTTCTTCGCCAAGTATTTCGTCTTCACCGCCGCCGTGCAATCCGGCCTCTATACCCTCGCCGTCATCGGCGTGGTCGCCAGCGTGGTGGGAGCTTATTATTATCTCCGCATCGTGAAAATCATCTATTTCGACGAACCCGCCGAAGCCTTCGACGCGCTCGACACAGAGGTCAAAATGGTCGCCTACGCTTCCGGCGCATTCACGCTCCTTTTCGTCATCTTCGCCAACCCGCTGCTGACCCTTGCCGAAGCAGCCGCGAAATCCCTCAATTGAGTTTCTGTCTGGTTGAACCAGCCCTCATCCGGCCTTCGGCCACTTTCTCCCATTCGCGAACGCGCGAACGGGAGAAGGTGATAAACTTGAAAATTTATTGCCTTCTCCCCTCGTCCTTCACGAGGGGAGAAGGTGCCCGAAGGGCGGATGAGGGGTGCGGTTCAGCATCTGCGAACTGAAACCATGACCCCCCGCATCCTCCACTTCGAGCGCATTGACTCCACCAACCTTGAAGCCCGCCGTCTGGTCGAACAGGGCGAGCGCAGGGCCTTGTGGATCAGGGCGGATGAGCAGACCGGCGGGCGCGGGCGGCTGGGTCGGAGCTGGGTTTCAGAGCCGGGCAATCTTTACGCGACTTATCTGTTTCCGATCAGCGCTGGAGTGGAAACTGCCTCGCAGGTCAGTTTCGTGGCGGCCCTTGCTGTGCATGATCTGGCGCTGGAATTGCTGCCGAATGTCAGCGCAAGGATCAAATGGCCCAATGATGTTCTCATCAATGGCGCCAAATTCTGCGGGCTGCTGGCGGAAGTTGTCGCCCCCCAGATGATCGCCCTCGGCTGCGGCATCAATGTGGCCCATGCGCCAGCCGGCACACCCTATCCGGTGACAGCGCTGGGCCAGCACGGAAGCCTCCCACCCCTCGATACGATTTTTCAAGAGCTTCATACCAAGCTGCAAATCCGTCTGAAAATGTGGGACGAGGGCAGGGGCTTTGCCCGGATCCGCGACGATTGGACAGCCCGCGCCGCTGGCCTGAATAGCGAGACGCAGGCCACAATCGGTGATAAACAGCACACCGGCCTGTTCCGGGGCCTGGCCGCTGATGGCGCGCTGATCCTCGAACTGCCCGATACAACCCAACACCACATCCATTCCGGCGAAGTCCGTTTCGCCGCCATAGAAGCGATGAGAAATGCCCAAGAAAAAACCTGACCACCGCAACGACCTCGTTTTCCTGCCGCTGGGCGGCACCGGCGAGATCGGCATGAACTGTTACTGCTACGGCATAGGCCCAGCCGATGACCGCCAATGGCTGATGGTCGATCTCGGCGTCAAATTCGGCGACGACAAAGACCCCGGCATTGATGTCGTGCTCCCCGATGTTTCCTTCATCGCCAGCGACAAGCGGGGCCTCGCAGGCCTCGTCCTCACCCACGCGCATGAGGATCATCTGGGCGCTGTCGCCTGGCTCTGGCCGCAGCTCCAGTGCCCGATCTATTGCACGCCGTTTTGCGCCCATATCCTCAATCTCAAACTGAAGGAGGCTGGCCTGGACGGCGAGGTGAAAGTCCACATCTTGGCCCAAGGCTCGCGCTTTGATGTGGGGCCGTTCGATGTGGAAATGGTCTCCGTCACTCATTCGATTCCTGAACCCACCGCCCTGATGATCCGCACAAGCCAAGGCAACGTGCTGCATTCCGGCGACTGGAAAATCGATCGCACCAAACTCATGGGCAAGGGCATGGACGAAAAGCGCCTGCGCGAATTGGGCGATGAAGGCGTTGATGTTCTGGTCTGCGATTCCACCAATGTGCTCCGCGAAGGTCATTCGCCATCGGAGGCCGATGTGGCCGCCACCCTTCTTGATATCGTCACCCACGCCAAGGGCCGCATCGCCATCACCACTTTCGCCTCGCATGTGGACCGAATTCTTTCCGCAGTGCGGGCCGCGCGAACCACGGGCCGCGAAGTGGTGGTCGCGGGCCGCGCCATGCGCAACACCATCGAAGCCGCGCGCGCCTGCGGATATTTGCATGACGCAGGTGAATTTCTCGATGAGGAAGAATTCGGTTATCTGCCGCCCGACAAGATCATGCTGCTCTGCACCGGAAGCCAGGGCGAACCCCGCGCGGCGATTGCCCGCATCGCCGAAGACCAGCACCCCAATATCTCGCTCGATCCTGGCGATCTGGTGATCTTTTCCTCGCGCACCATTCCTGGCAATGAAAAGGAAGTGAGCCTCATCCACAACAATCTGGCGAAACTCAATATTGATATCCTCACCTCCGATGATGCCCTCATTCACACCTCCGGCCATCCGCGCCAGGGTGAGTTGAAATCGCTCTATGAATGGGTGCGCCCGCGCGCCCTCATTCCCATGCACGGCGAGCCGCGCCACCTTCGTGCCCAAATCCTGTTTGCGAAATCCTGCGGCATTGAAGAAACTCTGATTCCAAAGGATGGCTACATCGCCAGACTGTCACCGGGACCAGTCAAGAATATCGACGAAGCCCATGCCGGTCGCCTGCATGTTGATGGGCGCCTGATCGTGCCCGCCGACGGCCCTGCCAAGCAACGCCGCAAGCTCGCCATTGTCGGCGTGGTGTTTGTGACTTTGGCTGTGGACTCAAAACTGCAACTGGCCAGCGACATCCAGTTGCTCACCGACGGTCTCCCCGGTGGCCTCGAAGACGACATGATCGAAGCCGCCGAAAAAGCCTTCGACTCCATGCCCAAACCCCGCCGCAAGGACGACGCGCAGCTCGCCGAAACCATCAAAAACGCCGTCCGCCGCGCCGCTGATCAAGCCTGGGGAAAAAAGCCGATCACCAAGGTGATGGTGGTGCGGGTGTAATGCGACCGGTGCGATAATTCCACTTCCCCCATCGCGGGGGGAGGTGGCGCGACCTCTCTAGTGTTCCGGAACTGGGCCATGCAGATCGAGACCCTGATCGCAGACCAGCCGCCGCCCACTGTCACTCAAACCCATTCTCACCCATTGTCATCGCCAAACCAGTCACATTGAGAATTGCTGGGTTGTGAAGGCCTGATTTGGCTAGGACGATAATTTCTGCTTAGAGGCCTCATGGATGTAGCGGAGCGAAAGCGCCGCATGCGCTCTGAGGCCTCAAAGTTGCGCACGCTGGCTCATGAGAAGTTGAAGGACAGAGCTGGGTGGTCGCTGGCCGCGCGCGGGTTGCCATTTGCGCCGCTCGGCTGCATATCCGGGTTTTTTTCCATCAGAAGCGAGATTCCCACCCAGCAATTGCTGGACTACCTTGTTGATCTAGGCTGGGTATTGGCCATGCCGGTGGTGCTTGGCGAAGGACTTCCGCTTACCTTTCGCAAGTGGCAACCGGGGGAACCCACGGTGCCAAGTATCTGGAATATACCTGTGCCCGCGGAAACTTCCCCAGAAGTTTTGCCTGACGTGCTGCTGGTGCCCATGCTGGCCTTCGACCGGCTGGGCTTCCGGCTGGGCTATGGCGGTGGGTTTTATGACCGCACCCTCGCGAAGCTCCGCGCCATAAAGCCCGTCATTGCGATTGGAGTTGCCTATGCTGCTCAAGAAGTGGCAGAGGTTCCGCGTGAGCCCTCCGACCAACCTCTGGACTTCATCATGACCGAGAAAGAGACTTTCGCGTGCGGCTGATATTCCTGGGCGATGTTGTGGGCAAATCGGGTCGCGAGGCGGTGTACCAGGAATTGCCGCTCTTGCGCGAGCGCTACAAGCCAGACCTTGTGGTGGTGAATGGCGAGAATGCCGCCCACGGCTTTGGTATTTCTGAAGACATTTATCTCAAGCTTCTGGCCGTGGGGGCTGATGTTGTGACGCTCGGCAATCACGCCTTTGACCAGCGCGAGGCGCTGGTGTTCATCGAGCGCCACCCTAATCTGCTGCGCCCGGTGAATTGGCCAGCGGGCTGTCCCGGTCGCGGTGCTGCCTTGATTGATACGGCTTCCGGGCGGCGTGCGCTGGTGATCAATGCCATGGGCCGGGTGATGATCGAACCCATGCTCGATGACCCCTTCCCGG
>JANOTU010000541.1:0-4450 GCA_031416515.1 Hyphomicrobiales bacterium | reverse complement strand
GCGAAGACTTCGATGACTTCCCACTCGCTGCATTCGTATTGCGTGCCGGGCCACGGATTGAACGGGATCAGATTGACCTTGGCGGGGATGCCCTTCAGCAGTTGCACCAGCCGTTTGGCGTCGGCGGGTGTATCGTTGATGCCTTTCAGCATTACGTATTCGAAGGTGATGCGGCGGGCGTTCGAAAGGCCGGGGTAATTGCGGCAGGCGTCGAGCAGTTCACCAATGGGATACTTCTTGTTGAGGGGCACGAGCTTGTTGCGGATTTCATCGGTGGTGCCGTGCAGCGATACGGCCAGCATGGTGCCGATCTCGGCGCCGGCCCGGACAATCTCGGGAACGACGCCGGACGTAGACAGCGTAATGCGGCGCTTGGACAAAGATATCCCTTCGCCATCGGACACAATCTCCATGGCGGATTTCACATTGTCAAAATTATAAAGAGGCTCCCCCATGCCCATCAGCACCACATTGGTGAGCAGGCGGTTTTGGCGCTGGTGCGGCCATTCCTGAATGCGGTCGCGCGCCAGCATGACCTGGCCGACAATTTCATTGGCGCTGAGATTGCGCACCAGTTTCTGGGTGCCGGTGTGGCAGAAAGAACAGGTCAGCGTGCAGCCCACCTGGCTGGAGATGCACAGGGTGCCGCGATCCGCTTCCGGGATGTAGACCATCTCAACCTCATGGCGCTGCCCCCGCGCATCAGGATCAAGCCGGATCAGCCATTTGCGGGTGCCGTCGCTGGAGGTCTGCTCGGTGGTGATTTCGGGGCGACCAATGACAAAGGTCTCGTCCAGTCTCTCGCGCAGGTCCTTGGAGATATCGGTCATCTCGGCAAACAGCAAAACGCCGCGATGATAAATCCAGTGCCAGATCTGGCGCATCCGCATCCGGCGCTGTTTTTCGGGCACACCGGCGGCGGCGAGTGCGTCGGCCAGCTCAACGCGGGTCAGGCCCATCAGCGAGGGGCGGGGGTCGTTGGGCAAATAGGGGATCATGTGGGGTGCCCTAGCACAAGCATGCGCTTGCCGCTACTTGCAGGCTTGGGCGATTTTACCCAGCGCTGCCCGCACACCTTCGAGCCCGTAAGTGTCGAGCGTATCGGTGCCGCGCCAGGAGGTGCCGCGCAGCGTCATGGCCTTGCCATGCAACATGCTGACCACAATGGCGTTGTCGGTGGCGGTGTCCTCGGCCCAGGCGCCATCGGCGTCGGTGCGCATGATGAACTCCTTGCCGTCGATCACCAGGCTCACCTGCGATTCTTTCTTGAAGGGATAGCCGATGATCGTGGAGACTTCGGCCTTCACACCTTTGCCCGGCATCCGCGTCACCAGAAAATAGGCAGGATCGCGCTTGGTGCTTTTGGGCACCCGGGTGCGGGGCTCCGCCGTGATATAGCACACGCGCGACTCCGGTGTGCGGTAGGCATAGGCGTTCCAGCCCTCGAACTTGCCGAGCAGCACGGGCTCCCCGCTCTGGGCCAGCACGCTGCCAGACATGACCACCAAGAGTCCCAGCCGCAGAAGTTGTTTCAGCAAAATCATGAGTTTCAGATGTAGCATGATTCCGGCTCAAATGGGGCAATCGTGTTGCGGCCAATAATCGGCTGCGGTATGCGTGGGCCATGGTGAACTTGTCAGCGCTTTTGGACGATGCGGCAGCCGAAGCAGGCGCTGTTTTCACAAAAGCAAAATCCCGCATCAGCTCCGGCCACGGCCAACATGCAACGCATGGCCTGGCATGGCTTGCCACTTATGCTGCGGTTTTGCGCGAAATGGCGCGCTGGGCGGGCAGGCTTTCGCATTTCGGCGAGGCCGAGCAGCTCACGGCGCAAATCCTGGCGGGCGAATATCTCAACCAAATTCATGGCGGCATGCCCATGAACCAGGGGGAGTGGATCAGGCCGCATGAACTGGGTCTCGCTCCACCTGATCTCGCGCGCATCGCAGCGCACCCCCTGTTTGCAAACGGCAATACGGTGGCGGCGCGGGCCCGGCTGGTTGAATTGATGACAACGGGTCACTGCGCTGATTCAGGGCTGGACGCCACCCTCATGGACATGCGCGAGACCATGCGGCGCTTTGTGGCCGACAAGATCACCCCCCATGCCCATGGCTGGCACTTGCGCAATGAATATGTGCCCATGGAGATTGTGGGCGAGTTGGGCCGCCTCGGCGTTTTCGCGCTCACCTTGCCGGAAGCCCATGGCGGGCTGGGTCTTTCCAAAGAATATATGTGCGTGGTCTCGGAGGAATTGTCGCGGGGCTGGATCGCGGTTGGCTCGCTGGGCACGCGCGCTGAGATTGCCTGTGAGCTGATCCTCAGCGCTGGCACCGATGAACAGAAAGCCAAATGGCTGCCGGGAATCGCCTCTGGCCAAATTCTCCCCACCGCTGTTTTTACCGAGCCTGATGTGGGTTCTGATCTCGGCTCCCTGAAAACCCGTGGCCTGCGGGAGGGCAGCGTTTACAAGGTGACCGGCAACAAGACCTGGATCACCCACCCGGTGCGCGCCGACGTGATGACACTGCTGGTCCGCACCAATCCGGGCGAGCCAGGCTACCGTGGCCTGTCGATGTTTCTTGCTGAAAAGCCGCGCGGAGACGATGCCAATCCATTTCCCGCCGATGGCATGTCCGGCAGTGAAATCGCAACACTGGGCTACCGTGGCTTGAAGGAATATGAAATCCGCTTTGATGATTTTGCGGTGAAGGCGGAAAACCTCCTCGGCGGCATTGAGGGCCAGGGCTTCAAGCAATTGATGCAGACCTTTGAGTCAGCCCGCATTCAAACGGCGGCGCGGGCGTTGGGTGTGGCGCAAAATGCGCTTGATCTCGGGCTTGAATACGCTGTGGGGCGGGCGCAATTCGGCAAGGCCATTGTCGAGTTCCCCCGCGTTTCCGACAAGCTCGCCTTGATGGCGGCGGAAATCATGGGTGCCCGCCAGCTCACCCTTCATGCCGCGCGTGAAAAAGATGCAGGCCGGCGCTGCGATCTGGAGGCGGGCATGGCCAAGCTGCTGGCGGCGCGCGTGGCCTGGAGCGCCGCCGACAATGCGCTGCAAATCCACGGTGGCAATGGCTTTGCCCTTGAATATGAGATCAGCCGGGTGCTCTGCGATGCCCGCATTCTCAATATCTTTGAGGGTGCGGCCGAAATCCAGGCGCAAGTCATCGCCAGGCGGCTCCTCGAAGGCGGCAATTGATGAAATCGATTTTGATCACCGGCTGCTCGTCGGGCATCGGTTCTGCTTGCGCTGCTGGCATGAAGCAGCGCGGCTGGCGGGTTTTCGCCACGGCGCGAAAGACGGAAGACTTGACACGGCTGGAAGCTGAAGGCTTTGAGGTTTGCTATCTCGACTATGCGGATAGGGCTTCCGTTTCAGCCTGCGCTGCTGAAGTGGCATCCCGCACCGGCGGCAGACTTGATGCGCTGTTCAATAACGGCGCTTATGGCCAGCCCGGCGCGGTGGAGGATTTGCGCCGCGAGATTCTGGAAGCGCAATTTGCCGCCAATGTGTTTGGCTGGCACCAATTGACCAATGCCTGTCTGCCGATGATGCGTGCGCAAGGGACGGGGCGCATTGTGCATTGCTCATCGGTGCTGGGGCTGGTGGCGCTGAAATGGCGCGGTGCCTACAACGCCTCCAAATTCGCCATAGAGGCCCTGGCCGACACCATGCGCCTTGAACTTCGCGGCAGCGACATTCACGTCTCGCTCATTGAGCCCGGCCCCATTGCCAGCCGCTTCACTGAGCATGCCCTTGATGCCTTCAACCGCAATGTTGACCAGACCGCCTCGCACTACCGCGATGCTTACGCGCGCCAGCGTGACAGATTGGGCAAGGGCCGCTCCAACCGTTACAGGCTGGGGCCGGAAGCGGTGCTGGAAAAGCTTATTCTCGCGGTGGAGAGCACGAACCCGAAAGCGCGCTACTATGTCACCAGGCCCACATATTACATGGCCTTTGCAAAAAGGGTTTTACCGCAAGCGGTTCTCGATTATGTACTGAATGGGGCTTCGGACCAATAAGAGTACTGCATCAGCGATGAACATTTTTGATTTTCTCATACCGCTCGCCGTGGGCGCGGTTGCGGTGGTTTTGCTTCTCGGCCTGTGGAACATGCTGCGTGGCGGCTCTGCCAACCGTTCGCAAACCCTGATGCGCTGGCGCGTCATCCTGCAGTTTGTGGCGATCATCATCATGATGGGCGGTCTTTGGTTTGCGCAGAAATAAGCTCGCCAGAAAGGGCCCTCATCCGGCCTTCGGCCACCTTCTCCCCATTGCGAAGGCGCAAACGGGAGAAGGCGCTTGATGATTGATCGCCTTCTCCCGTGCCCCTTGGCATGGGAGAAGGTGCCCGAAGGGCGGATGAGGGCCTTTGCCTCAAGGAAAAATGATGACCACAGACTTCCGCGAAGTCCACTATTCCTCCGTAGACGGACTATC
>JANOTU010000540.1:0-4030 GCA_031416515.1 Hyphomicrobiales bacterium | reverse complement strand
AGAAGTCCTGCCGCCACGATGGTCAGGGCTGGCAGGGCGCTTTGTTCGAGTTGGTCGAGGGAGGCCAGGGTGAAGACTGTGGTGGCCAGGGTTTCAAAATCGAAGGGGCGCAGGATGAGCGTTGCGGGGAGCTCTTTCATGCAGTCGACGAAAACCAGAAGGGCGGCCGTCACCAGCGCTGGCCGGAGCAAGGGCAGATGCACTTCGCGAAACGCAGCGATGGGGCCGCGGCCCAGGGTGCGGGCGGCGGCGGCCACGTTGGGGGTTACTTTCTGCAGGCCGGTTTCGATGGCGCCAAACGAGATGGCGAGAAAGCGCACGACATAGGCGAAGGTGATGGCGACGATGCTGCCAGAGAGAAGAAGCCCGGTGACGATGCCGAAATTCTCGCGCATGAAACCATCCACAGCATTGTCAAAACCAGCCAGGGGAATAAGGACGCCGATGCCAAGCACGGTTCCGGGCACGGCATAGCCCACACTGGCAAGGCGGATGATATATTTCATGATGCCGGCATGGGTCAGACGGTTGGCATAGGCGAGGATGAGGGCGAGGGCGACAGCGATGACGGCGGCGGTGGCAGACAGGGTCAGCGAATGGCTGACGGCCCTGAGATAGGAAAGATTGGCAGCGTCCGCCAGCCGCGCGCTGGCAAAGTTCAAGAGCACGAGGCCTGGAAGCACAAAACCCAGAAACACCGGCAGGACGCAGGCCAGACAGGCCAGCCATTTCCGCCAGCCCTGGAGCCTGATACGCTCACGGCCCTGCGGGCGCTGCGAGGGCAAGGCGAAGGCTTGATGGCGTCTGGCGGCGCGCTCCATCCACAGCAGCGCAAACACGAAGACCAGCATGACGGCAGAGATTTGCGCCGCCCCGCCGAGATTGCCTTGCGAGAGCCAGGTTGAATAAATCCCGAGCGTCAGGGTGCGCACCCCGAAGAATCCGGCTGCGCCTATGTCATTGAGGCATTCCATGAGGGCGAGGCTGACGCCCACTGCGATGGCGGGCCTCGCCATGGGCAGGGCCACGCGGCGAAACGCGCCCCACGGGGTTTGACCAAGGGCGCGCGCCACTTCGATCTGCGTGGCTGGCTGGCGCAGGAAGCTGGCGCGCGCGGTGAGGAACACATAAGGATAGAGCACCATGGACATAACGAAAATAGCGCCCGGCAGAGAACGGATTTCCGGGAACCAGTAATCCGCGGGGCTTGCCCAGCCGAACAGCGGGCGGAGCCAGCTTTGCAGAGGTCCGGCGTAGCTTAGAAAATCAACATAAGTGTAGGCGACGATGTAGCCGGGCATGGCCATGGGCATGAGGGAGGCCCACTGAAACATCCGCCGCAAGGGGAACTGGCACATGGTGACCAGCCAGGCCGTGGCGGTGCCGACCACAAAGGTGATGAGTCCAACACCCAGCAGCAAGAGCAGCGTTTGCCAGAGATAGCCCGGCAACACGGTGGCGATGAGATGCGGCCAGATGTTTTGTGTGGGACTGGCGGCCAGCGCCAGAATGGTGATGACCGGCAATGCCAGCGCCAAGCCGATGATACTGGCCGAAGCCGTCAGCCAGCGCTCAGCCGTGGAGCGGTGGGTCATCTCATTCAGCGAGAACGCGGGTTGTGGGGAAGGTGATCTCCACGAGCGTGCCTTTGCGGGGTTCGCTGCTGATGGAGAATTGCGCGCGGTTGGCCTCGGTCAGGGCTTTGGTGAGCGGCAGGCCAAGGCCGGTTCCTTGCGTGTCGCGGCTGGTGCTGCTCACTCTTGCGAAGGGTTCCAGGGCGTCCCGCAGCTGCTCGGTATTCATGCCGATGCCGCTGTCCTTGATGCGCAATACCAACTCGCCATTCTGGGTGAGTTGCGAGGAGATAATGATCTGGCCGCCGGGATCAGTGAACTTCAACGCGTTGGAAACGAGATTGAGCATGATCTGGCGCATGGAGCGCAAGTCCGCCACCACATTGGGCTGGTTGGCCAGCATGGCCTTGCGCAGCACAACCCGCGCGGATGCCGCCTGCTCTTTCAGCATCTGCATGGCGTGGTCGGCCACATCGCTCAAGTTGACGGAAGCGAAATTCAGCTCCAGCTTTCCTGCTTCCACCTTGGAGAGATCGAGGAGATCATTGATGAGCGAGAGGAGATGGCTGCCGCTGTCGTGAATGTCGTTGACATAGCCCCGGTATCTTTCATTCTCGATCTGGCCAAAGCGCTGCATGCGCATGACTTCGGAAAAGCCCATGATGGCGTTGAGCGGGGTTCTGAGCTCATGGCTGATGCGGGCAAGGAATTCCGATTTCTGGCGGCTGGAGGCTTCGGCCTTTTCCTTGGCCTCGCGGAGTTCGCTTTCGGTTTTTTTCCAGCTGGTGATGTCGCGCACAACAGCGCAGAAGGCGGCGGGGGATTTTGGCGCCCGCAAGGGCCCGAGTGTCAGGAACAGCGGCACCGTGCCGCCCTGTTTGACCACGGCCGTTATCTCGCGCCCGTCATTGAACACAGCCGCCAGGCCCGGACCTTGCAGGCTCGCCAGATAATCGCGCAAGGTCTTGCGGCTGTCGCCATGGATGAGGCCCTCGAAGGGCTTGCCCGCAACTTCGGCGATGCGGTAGCCAAAGATTGCTTCAGCCCCGGCGCTGAAAGTGTGAATGCGGCCCTTTGCATCCAAAGTAATGATCCCGTCCGCCGCAGTATCGAGAATGGCGCGGAGTTCCGCGTCTGCTTCGTTGGCGGGCGGAGGCGGCACCAGTCTCGGCGCAGGCTTCTGCTCGCCCACGGGCCGAAGCGAAATCTGCCGCGCCGGGCCGCCGGCCCAGGCGATGACGCTCACATGCGCGGCAAGCGCCCTGTCGGTTCCGTGGCGGTCGGTGAAGCGGGTCACGCTGGTGCCAAGATCAAGGGCACCAAAATGTTCGCCAAGCGTGGCATCAGCCAGTGCTGCGTCGAGGTCGGCATAGCCAAAGAACTGGCAGGCCTGGGGATTGGCGTAAACCAATGTGCCGTCCCTGGTGATCAGGTTGGCGTCCTTGAGCTTGTCCAATGAGGCGCGGATGAGTTCGGGAAGGGGCGTATTTTGCTGTTGGGGCGGTTTCACCGGCAGGGCAGTTTCGGCCTTGAGCACCTCGCCAAGTTTTTCAAAGGCTGCGGCATCGGTTGCGGTCATGGTATTGGACTTGGGTGCCGCCAGTTTCTGTTCAAGAGCGCGGCGCTCGGTCACATCGTCGAGCGTCATGACATAGCCTTCGGCGGGCGGCGTCAGGCGCTTCAGCGTGATGCGGAGATCGCGCGGGCCCACGCGCGCAGGCGTGGTGTGGACAATGCTGACGGTTCCCGCCTTGGCAGCGCGGCTCATCAGATCATCGCCAAGCGATTTATCGGCGAGGACTTCGGCCAATGCTGCTGTTTGCAGATCGCCAAGGAGATGCTCGGCGGCTTCATTGAGGTTCAGGATGCGGCCATCTTCGGCAAGGAGGACCGCAGGGGTGGGGAGGAGGCCGAAGGCGAGAGCGATCTCCGCGCTCGGCACTTGCCTGACCGGTTCTGTAATCACCAGAATGCCGGGCCTTCCGTCTGTGAGGGCATGGACCAGGCATTTGCAGGGCACAGGCGCTGATCCGGCGGAGGGAAAATGCAGCAACAGGCTTTCGCTTTGGCCACGGGTGAGGGATTTCAGCAGGCTGGCGATCCGGGCAACGCCGGACTCGGCGCGGTCAAATGGCCGGTCGATGAGGTCAAATAGGGTGCCGCCGCCAAAGAAGGCGATGCCAGCGGCGTTGGCCCAGACGATTCGGGCGCGTGTCCCGTCCCAAAGCCAGGCGGCGTGGGGGTCGTCCCGCAGGTCTTCCAGAGTGGGCTCGCTCATGGGCTGGTCTGTCCTTTTGCGGGTCGGAACCCCAAGTCATTGAAATATAACGGTTGGGCACCTAAGTTAGACGAGTTGTCGACCCTTCGTCCACCATTGATTAACCGTCCGGAATCGTAATTTTATATCGCACTGCAAAATTATGTTGCAATGCACCATTGGATGGGTTATATGGTGG
>JANOTU010000539.1:0-6247 GCA_031416515.1 Hyphomicrobiales bacterium | reverse complement strand
AAAAATTTATTCTTTTGGGCCCCCCCCCCCACCTTACCCACCCCCCCCCCCCCCCCCGGGTGGGGGGGTTGGGTGCCCCCCCCCCCGGGGCCCCCGGGCCGGATGAGGGGGCGGTTCAACCAGTACTGAAGCCAGTAGAACTCGCTGAACCGCCCCCTCATCCGACGTAGCGCCTTCGGCGCTCCGCCACCTTCTCCCGCAAGGGGAGAAGGGAAGTAGGGTCATCACAAATAAACTTTGAAACTATTCCACCGTCACTGACTTCGCCAGATTGCGCGGCTGGTCCACGTCTGTGCCGATCACCACGGCGGCGTGGTAGGCCAGCAATTGCACTGGCAGCGCAAACAACAGCGGGCTGATGAAGGGGTGGGCCTTCGGAACCCGCATGCGGTGAAAGGTTTTGTGGGTGTCATCGGCGTCGTCGGTGAGGAGAACGATTTTGCCGCCGCGCGCCGCCACCTCTTCCATGTTGGAAATGGTTTTCTCATAGAGATCGTCGCGGGGCGCGATGACGATGACCGGCACGTTTTCATCAATGAGGGCGATGGGGCCATGCTTCAATTCGCCCGCCGCATAGCCTTCGGCGTGAATGTAGGAAATTTCCTTGAGCTTGAGCGCTCCTTCCAGCGCAATTGGATAATTGATACCGCGCCCCAAAAACAGAACATCGCGCGCCGCCGCAATCTCGCGGGCAACTGTCGCAATGTGTTTTTCATCCTTCAGGATATCGGCCATGTGGCGCGGCGCTTCGATCAGCGCGCCAACCAGTTCCCGCTCCTGCTCCGCCGAAATGGTGCCGCGCATTTTGGCCGCAAGAATGGCGAGACAGGCAAGCGCTGTGAGCTGACAGGTGAAAGCCTTGGTGGAGGCAACGCCAATTTCCGGCCCCGCGAATGTCCTCATCACCCATTCGCATTCGCGCGCAATGGTTGATTCCGGCACATTGACGATGGCCAACGTGTGCTGGCCCTGGCGCTTGCAATAGCGCAAAGCCGCCAGCGTATCAGCGGTTTCGCCCGACTGCGACACCACAATGGCGAGGCCATTTTTCGGCAAGGGCGCTTCCCGGTAGCGGAATTCGGAGGCGATATCGACTTCGGTGGGAAGGCGCGCCACTTTCTCAAACCAGTATTTCGCAACCATCGCGGCATAAGAGGCGGTGCCGCAGGCGGTGATGGTGATGCGGTCGAGATTTTTGAAATCAAATGGCAGCGCTTCCGGCATCCGCACGCAGCGCTCGGTGAAATCTACATATTCGGCCAGCGTGTGGCCTACCACTTCCGGCTGCTCGGCAATTTCCTTGGCCATGAAATGGCGGTGATTGCCCTTGTCCACCAGCATGGAGGAGGCCTGCGAAAAGCTCATGGGGCGAATCACATGGCGGTCTTCTGAATCAAAGATCTCGATGGAGGTGCGCGTGAGCGCCACCCAGTCGCCATCCTCAAGATAGGTGATACGGTTGGTGAAAGGCGAAAGCGCAATGGCGTCCGAGCCTAAAAACATTTCGCCGTCGCCGTGGCCCACAGCAAGCGGACTGCCTTTGCGCGCCCCAATCAGCAGATTGTTGTCACCTTTGAAAAGGATGGCCAGCGCGAACGCGCCATCAAGGCGCTTCAAGACACCTCGCACCGCTTCTCGCGGGGATTTGCCGGAGCTGCGCTCATGGGCAATCATATGCGCCACAACTTCCGTATCAGTCTGGGTTTCGAACACGGCGCCCTTTGCGGCAAGTTCATCTTTAAGGGCGCGGAAATTTTCGATAATGCCGTTGTGAACAATCACAACATCGCCCGCCACATGGGGGTGGGCGTTGGTTTCCGTGGCAGCGCCATGCGTGGCCCAGCGGGTGTGGCCGATGCCGGAGGTGCCGGCCAGCGGCTCGGCCCGCAGCCGTTCCTCAAGATTGCGCAGCTTGCCGGGGGCGCGTCTCCGGCCAAACTCACCCTGCTCGATGGTGGCCACGCCGGCTGAATCATAGCCGCGATATTCCAGCCGCTTCAGGGCTTCGACAATGCCGATCGCAACCGGCTCGCGCCCCAGAATTCCAACAATGCCGCACATTCTAGCGCCTGTCTTTCTTCGCTTGTTTCATCTTGCGGTATCTTGCCGCCCAACCCTTGATGATTTGCAAATCAGGCCGGGTCATGGCGAGGGCGTCCCCGGGCACATCCGTGGTGATCACACTGCCCGCCGCGATGCTGGCCCCAGCGCCTATTTTCACCGGTGCCACCATCGCTGTGTTCGACCCCACAAACACATTCTCACCAATCTCGGTCAAGTGTTTTTCAAAGCCATCATAATTGCAGGTGATGGCGCCAGCGCCGATGTTGGATTTGGCCCCCACCACCGCATCGCCGATATAGGCCAGATGATTGGCCTTGGCTCCCTTGCCGATTCGGGCCTTCTTCACCTCAACAAAATTGCCGATATGGGCGTCTTCGCCAATCTCCGCCCCCGGCCGCAGCCGCGCAAAGGGGCCAATGCGCGCACCCGTGGCAATTATTGCCCCCTCAATATGCGAAAAGCCGAGAATTTCAACATTGTCGCCAACGCTCACACCGGGGCCAAACATCACATGGGGTTCTACTGTCACATCCCGGCCAAGCACAGTATCGGCACTGAAATGAATCGTCTCGGGCGCATGAAGCGTTACCCCGGCAAGCATATGCCGCAGCCGTGCCCGCTGCTGAAACTGCGCCTCAACCGCCGCCAACTGCGCGCGGTCATTGATTCCAGCCACTTCCGCTTCCGGGCAGATGGCCAACCCCACCGCTTTTCCCGAACCCGCCACCAGCTCCACCAGATCCGTCAGATAATATTCATGCTTGGCATTGGCGTTGCCGATTTGCGGCAGGAAGGTCCATAGCATCTCAGATGAAATAGATAAAATTCCAGAATTACAAAGTGATATGGATTTTTCCACAGAATTTGCATCAAGTTCTTCGACTATTGCCGTAACCCCACTTGGCCCCACCACCAACCGTCCATACCCATGCGGGTTCGCAGCCTCGAAGCCAAGCACCGCCATGGGCTTGGCAGCAGCCACCAGTCCCGCCACCGTTTCAGGCTGCACCAGCGGCGCATCGGCGTAAAGCACCACGACCGTGCCGGTAAATCCGGCAAGTGCCTGACTGGCCGCAGATACGGCATGGCCGGTGCCACGGCGCTCAACCTGGACGGCAATGGCGCAAGCAGGAATGATTCGCAGCGCTTCCTGAGCCACAGCGTCCATATCTGGCCCCACCACCACAACAACCCGCGCAGGATTCAGCGCCCTGGCGCTGGTCAGCACATGCCCCAGCAAGCTCCGCCCCGCCACCTTATGCAGCACTTTGGGCATATTGGATTTCATCCGGGTTCCCATCCCCGCCGCCAGAACGATAATCGCCACCTCACTCATGGCGCCCTCATTCCAGAAAACGCCGTCCCAGTCAAAGCGCTATTGACCAGCACTGCTCCCGCAACTATGTTCCGCCCGCCTTCATCTAGGGGGCCCGTAGCTCAGTGGTAGAGCATCTGACTTTTAATCAGAGGGTCATGGGATCGTACCCCATCGGGCTCACCAATCCAACGCGTTGCATTGAAAACAGGATTTATTCAGCGTGAAAAAAAACCGGGTGGCGCTGTTTATTGATGCTGAGAACGCGTCTGCCAGCGGTGCGAAATCATACCTTGATCGCTGCCACGAACTCGGCGATCCAGTCATACTGCGTTGCTATGGCGGTCCTGTGGCACTCCAGACGTGGGTGAAAGCCATGGCAGATTACCGCATCATGCCAATGCTCACACCGCCGAGCGCCAAGAAAGCCAATGCCAGCGATTTTGCGCTCACCATTGATGCTGTATCACTTCTGCACAGGGAGCTTTTTGATCACGCCGTCATCGCCTCGAGCGATACTGATTTTATCCAGCTGACGATGCACATCCGCGAATACGGCAGGGGTGTTGAAGCCATGCAGGGGCCAATCAAAAAGGCTGCGGTCAAGTCGCCAACGGCCAACAAAGCACCAGCCAAGAAAGCCGCAGCGGCCGATAATATTGCCCAGCCTGGGATTGAGACAGAAAAACTTCTGCAAGTATTCCATGAAGCGGAAAAGCCAGGCGTCTCACTTAAACTTCAGAGTTTTGGGACGGCTCTGGCAGCGAAGATGCCACCGAATTACCGCAGGGGTCATGGCTCACTTACGAACTATATCAAGAAATCAGGAATATTCGATATCAAGAAAAGCATTATCACGCTTAAAACAAAATCCGCAGCGCCTTGAGTTGAATGAAGACAAGGCACCAAAGGCACTTACGATATCTAGATACCGGACTAATCCGCCTGCACCTTCGGCTTCTTCGTTCTTGGCAGTGACTTTCGCTCGGTTGGTTTTGGCAACGCCTTTTCTTCGTCGCGGCCAAGGTACTGGAAGGTGAGCGCGTTGTCGGCGAGGAGCACGCGGACGGTGCCGCCCTTGGCGAGTTTGCCGAAGAGGACTTCTTCTGCCAGTGGCTTCTTGATGTGTTCCTGGATGACGCGGGCGAGCGGCCTTGCTCCCATCTGCTGATCGTAGCCCTTGACGGCCAGCCAATCGGCAGCTTCCACCGAGAGCTCAATGTTGATCTGGCGCTCGGCTAGCTGGGCTTCCAACTGCAGCACGAACTTCTCCACCACTTTGCGCACGACTTCCGGCGGCAGATGCGCGAAGGGGATGACGGCGTCGAGGCGGTTGCGGAATTCCGGCGTGAACATGCGCTTGATGGCTTCCTGATCATCGCCCTCGCGCACGGTCTGGGTGAAGCCCATAGCCTCGCGCGCCATGTCGGCAGCGCCGGCATTGGTGGTCATGATCAGGATCACATTGCGGAAATCAACCGCCTTGCCATTGTGATCGGTGAGCTTGCCATGGTCCATGACCTGCAACAGGATGTTGAACAGATCGGGGTGGGCTTTCTCAATCTCGTCAAGCAGCAAGACAGTGTAGGGATTTTGGTCAATGCCGTCCGTCAACAGCCCGCCCTGGTCAAAGCCCACATAGCCGGGAGGAGCGCCGATGAGGCGCGACACGGTGTGGCGCTCCAGATATTCTGACATGTCGAAGCGCAGCATGTTGACGCCGAGGACTTCAGCGAGACGCTTGGCCACTTCGGTTTTGCCCACACCGGTGGGGCCGGAGAAGAGATAGCAGCCGATGGGCTTCTCCGGCTCGCGCAGGCCCGCCCGCGCCAGCTTGATGGCGGAGGTCAGCGCTTCGATGGCGGCATCCTGGCCAAACACCAGGCGCTGCAATTCGGAACTGAGATTTTTCAGCAGCGTTGCATCATCCTTGGAAACAGTCTTGGCAGGGATCCGCGCCATGGTGGCGATGGTGGCCTCGATCTCGGCCACGCCAATGGTCTTGCGGCGCTTGTCCTCGGCGAGGAGCATCTGCGAAGCCCCCGTCTCGTCAATCACATCAATCGCCTTGTCCGGCAATTTGCGGTCGTTCATGTAGCGCGCCGACAACTGCACAGCGCTCTCAATCGCCTCATTGGTGAAGCGCACCTTGTGGAATTCTTCGTAATAGGGCTTGAGGCCCTTGAGGATAGCGATGGCGTCGGGGATCGAGGGCTCGTTGACATCGATCTTCTGGAAGCGCCGCACCAAAGCGCGGTCCTTCTCGAAATGCTGGCGGTATTCCTTGTAGGTGGTGGAGCCGATGCAGCGCAGCGCGCCGCCAGCAAGCGCTGGCTTGAGCAGGTTCGAGGCATCCATGGCCCCGCCCGATGTCGCCCCGGCACTAATGATCGTATGGATCTCGTCAATGAACATGATGGCGCCGGGACGGGCTTCAATCTCCTTGATCACAGCCTTGAGCCGCTCCTCAAAATCACCGCGGTAGCGCGTGCCCGCCAGCAGCACCCCCATGTCGAGCATGTAGATGGTGCAATCCTTCAGAACATCCGGCACCTCGCCCTTGATGATCTTGCGCGCCAGCCCTTCGGCGATCGCGGTCTTGCCGACACCGGGATCGCCCACAAACAAGGGATTGTTCTTCTGACGGCGGCACAAGATCTGGATGGTGCGGTTGACTTCCAACTCGCGCCCGATCAGAGGATCGATCTTGCCGTTGCGCGACTTCTCGTTGAGGTCGACGCAATAGGCGTCCAGCGCCTCGCCGCCCGACTTCACGGCGGCGGCGTCCTCCGCCTCCTCAGGCGACTGGCCGGCGGTCTTGGCCGGACGCGGCTCGCTCATGCCCGCCTTCTTGGCGATGCCGTGGGC
>JANOTU010000538.1:0-3611 GCA_031416515.1 Hyphomicrobiales bacterium | reverse complement strand
TAAGTGTCCCACTCCGGTGTCTCCACGGGCAGGTCGATTTGCACGAGGCCCATGTCGGGGGCGACGAGATAGTCGGCGACCGAGGCGCTGGCGCTGGGGGCTTCACTGCTGCCTTTGATCATCTGCTGAATTCCATGCCTGACCATGGCAGAGCACAGTCTCGAAAATCGATGTGCCAAAAACCAACGGTAACACCTCATTTTGAAAGACTGTCAAAAGCAAACCAGAACTGTGGTCAATTGCAAACTCTGCCCTCTGTATGCTATGCAAAGTTCCAGAGAATTTGGGCTATGAAATTATGCCTTCACCACTTCTGCCTTCGGATCATTATATTCTCAGAAAGCTCTGTGATGAACTCCTGCCGTGGATGATCAGTGGGAAGAAAATTGGCCGCCAATGGTTTGTGCATCTCGCCATTTTCTATTCCTATACCAGTGATTTGGCGGCTGCTTTGGCTGGCCTTGGTATTGGAGCACCCGTTGCCGCCCTGATTCAAGGACAAACCGTCAGCGGCCAAAATGCCTTGGAGGTATTGCGCGCAGCATTGCCAAAAGGGTGGTTTGTCACAGGTGTCATTGCAGCCATTGTCTGGATCATTCTGCGTCTTGTCGTTCAGCGTGAAGACGTTGTCAAACGGGCGCTTTTGGCGCGAGAGTATGCACGGGCAATCAATGCCTCCTATGCCCAATTGTACCAGGCACTTGCAACGAGTGACCCCATGCCCCAAATAAGTGTGATACAGAAGTCGGTGGATGACCGGGTTCAAGACGCCATCAAGAATGGAATATGGCCGTGGGATCCGCCAGTTCCGCCATCGGCGGAAATCGAAGTTGAGTTGCGGAATGCGATTGTGCATTTCCGAACAGTTTACATGCCAAGATGGGCACCGTCGCCCGCCGGAGATATACCATGAATATGATTTCCCCACGCCTCGTCGCAAGTTTCGAGACTGACAACTATGGAAATCCTGCCTTTGTTCGAAGAGGCGACAAAAATCACTATCGGGTCTCGTTCGAGGTCGAAGACGCCCCGCCAAGCGCATACGCAGCCACTTTTGAGCTCGCGCCTGACTATTATGACCCAGTCCGGACTCTGCGGCCTGATGCTGATGGCAAGTTTCGACTTAAGACGACGACGTATGGTGACTTTGACGTCAAAGTTGTACTGCGCACCAGTGACGGCAAAGAACAAACACTTATGGCCAATCTGAAGAGCGCTCTCGAAAAATCACTGAAAAGCGCGGCCGGACAACCAAAATTCATCGAGGCGTTGAACGATATCGCTGCGCATTGAGACGCCCCTAAAAACTCCACTCCTTCGCCTTGGCCACAATGAAATCGCGGAAGACGGTGATGCGTTTGGTGTCTTTGAGTTCTTCGGGGTAGACGAAATAAGTGTCCCACTCCGGTGTTTCCACGGGGAGATCGATTTGCACGAGCCCCATGTCAGGGGCGACGAGATAGTCGGCGACCGAGGCGATGCCGATGCCGGCTTGCACAGCGCGGCGCAGGCCGTAAGCGTTGTTGACGCGGAGCGCCGCAGGACGCGGGTTGCCGTCGGCGCGGCCTGCGGTTTCCAGCCAGTTCAGCGATTCAAGATAGCCCGGCATCTGGCCGAAGGTGACAATTCTGTGGTGATCAAGATCAGCGATGGATTTTGGAATGCCGTGTTTTTTTACATAATCGGTGGACGCATAAATATGGTTGTGCACGGTGAACAGCTTGCGCTGGATGAGATCAGGCTGGGTGGGGCGGCGCAACCTGATCGCCACATCGGCCTCGCGCATGGAGAGATCAAGCTCGCGGTCATCAAGCAGCACAGTCACTTGAATTTCAGGGTAGAGCTCGGTGAATTCGCGCAGGCGCGGGGTGAGCCAGACAGAGCCCAACCCCACGGTCGTGGTGATCCGCAACTCTCCGGAAGGTTTTTCCTTTGAATCCATCAGGCGGGTCTGCGCCGCGCTGAGCTTGGTGAAAACCTCATGGGCGGTGCGGTAGAGCATCTCGCCTTGCTCGGTGAGGATGAGGCCGCGGGCGTGACGGTGGAAGAGGGGAACCTTGAGGCTTTCCTCCAGCGCGCTGATCTGGCGGCTGACGGCGGATTGCGAGAGACCCAGTTCAACCCCCGCATGGGTGAAGCTTCCAGCGTCCGCCACCGCGTGGAAGATGCGGAGCTTGTCCCAGTCCATCACATTATTCTGCGGCATGGCGCACCTGCTCGGCGGTGTGCAGCCACTTTTCCGCTTCGAGGGCCGCCATGCAGCCCATGCCGGCGGCGGTCACCGCCTGGCGGTAAATATCATCCGTCACATCGCCCGCTGCATAAACACCCGGAATGGCGGTGACCATGGAGCGGGGTTCGGTGATCAGATAGCCGCCCTGCTTGAAGGGAAGCTGGCCCTCGAACAATTCAGTTGCTGGCTTGTGGCCGATGGCGATGAAAATGCCGTCGGCGGCGACATCCTCCACAGCGCCGGTCTTGATGTTCCTGAGCCGCGCGGCCGTGACGCTGCGCGGATTGTCCGTACCCAGAACATCATCCAGCACCGTATCCCACACGACTTTGATTTTGGGATGCGCGAACAGCCGGTTCTGTAAAATGCGCTCAGCCTTGAATTCATCGCGGCGGTGAACCACGATGATTTCTGAAGCAAAATTGGTGAGGAACAGCGCTTCCTCCACTGCGGTGTTGCCGCCGCCAATTACCAGCACTTTCTTCTCGCGGTAGAAAAACCCATCGCAGGTGGCGCAAGCCGACACGCCAAAGCCCTTGAATTTTTCTTCCGATGGCAGGTCCAGCCATTTCGCCTGGGCGCCAGTGCAGATGATCAGCGCATCGCAGGTGTAGACCGTGCCGGAATCGCCCTTGAGCCAGATCGGCCGGTCCTTGAGCCGCACTTCGGTAATGGTATCAGACACAATCTCCGTGCCGACATGGGCGGCCTGCGCCTTCATTTCCTCCATCAGCCACGGCCCCTGGATGACCTTGGCAAAGCCCGGATAATTCTCGACATCGGTGGTAATGGTCAGCTGCCCGCCGGGCTGAATACCCTCAATCAGCACCGGCTTCAGCATGGCGCGAGCGGCATAGATGGCAGCAGTGTAACCAGCAGGGCCTGACCCCAGGATCAGGACACGTGAATGGGGCATGGGAGACTCCGGATTGCTATGTGATAATAACATAGCTCATTTACGGGCCGCTTCAAACCATTATGAACAGCGCGTGACCGGTCAATTTGTGGGTCAAATTTCACAAAGTGGCATCAATCGCGGTCAGTCACGCGCATTTGCCGATTTGTGACGATCTCGCGCATGCGCGCCACAACGGCATTGAAAAAATTCGGCGGCAGGAACCCGTACGAAAATTGGTCAACAAGTCCGGGAACCCGCGCCTGATCAAGGCCAGGCCAGTCAAACTGGTTGAATTCATCAAGGATGATCCATGACCGGGCATCGTCCAGCCGCAGGGACCGCTTTAAGCGCGGCGGAATTTCCAGTGCGAATTGTCGATCACGCGGTTGCGAATGTGTGATGGGCGAAACTGAAACCCGTGCCCGACGCGATTCAATATTTTGGCGCAGGATGATGATGGCGCAAGGGCGGACCTTCCGG
>JANOTU010000537.1:0-2141 GCA_031416515.1 Hyphomicrobiales bacterium | reverse complement strand
CATGCTACGCATGACACCTCCCCCGCAACGGGGGGAGGACGCGAAAGAATGGAGAATCTCCTATGACCCTGATCAAGGAAACCGACTTCGGCACGCCGCTGGCCGCCTCCACCACCATGGTGACGCTGGAAATCGATGGCCATGCCATCACCGTGCCGCAAGGCACCTCGATCATGCGGGCCGCCATGGAGCTTGGCACCAGGATTCCCAAGCTCTGCTCCACCGACTCGGTCAATGCCTTCGGCTCCTGCCGCCTGTGCCTTGTGGAGATTGAAGGCCGCAAGGGCACGCCCGCCTCCTGCACCACGCCGGTCGCCCCCGGCCTGAAAGTCCGTACACAGACGGACCGCCTCGCCAAGCTCCGCAAAGGCGTCATGGAGCTCTACATCTCCGATCACCCGCTCGATTGCCTCACCTGCGCCGCCAATGGTGATTGCGAATTGCAGGACATGGCGGGCGCTGTGGGTCTGCGCGAAGTGCGCTACGGCTACGGTGGCGACAATCATGTGTTCGACAGCAGCTTCCGTTACAAGGAAAAAGACGAGAGCAATCCCTATTTCACCTTTGATCCCGCCAAGTGCATTGTCTGCTCGCGCTGCGTGCGCGCCTGCGAGGAAGTGCAGGGCACCTTCGCGCTGACCATCGATGGGCGCGGTTTCGCCTCGCATGTGTCCGCCGGCATGGATGAGGGGTTTCTGAATTCCGAGTGTGTCTCCTGCGGGGCTTGCGTGCAGGCCTGCCCCACGGCCACACTCACCGAGAAATCGGTGATCAAGCTGGGCCAACCCGAACACTCCGTCATCACCACCTGCGCCTATTGCGGCGTTGGCTGCTCCTTCAAGGCGGAGATGAAGGGCGACGAGGTTGTGCGCATGGTGCCTTACAAGGATGGCGGCGCCAATGAGGGCCATTCCTGCGTCAAGGGCCGCTTCGCCTGGGGCTACACCACGCACAAGGATCGCGTGACCAGCCCCATGATCCGTGAACGGATAACCGATGAGTGGCGCGTCGTCTCTTGGGACGAAGCGATCTCCTATGCTGCCTCGCGCTTCAAGTCGATCCAGGAGAAGCATGGCCGCACTTCGATTGGCGGCATTACGTCTTCGCGCTGCACCAATGAGGAAGTTTTCGTTGTGCAGAAGATGATCCGCGCCGCCTTCCAGAACAACAATGTCGATACCTGTGCCCGCGTCTGCCATTCGCCGACGGGCTATGGCCTGTCGCGCACCTTTGGCACATCGGCCGGCACGCAGGACTTCAAGTCCGTCGATGCCTCGGACGTCATCGTCGTGATCGGGGCCAATCCCACTGATGGCCATCCAGTCTTCGCTTCGCGTATGAAGAAGCGGATCCGCGAGGGCGCGAAGCTGATCGTCATCGATCCTCGCCGCATCGACATTGTGGAGTCGCCCCACATCAAGGCGGCGTATCACCTGCAACTTCTGCCCAGCACCAATGTGGCCGTGATGAATGCAATCAGCCATGTCATCGCAACCGAGGGTCTTGCGGACCGCCCCTATATCGAGGAGCGCTGCGATCCGGTTGAATTCGCGCGGTGGGAAGCCTTCATCCGCGACGTGAGCAACTCGCCCGAAGCGCTCGAAAGCATCACCGGCGTTCCGGCTGCAGAAGTCCGCGCCGCCGCCCACCTCTTTGCAACCGGCGGTAATGGCGCCATTTATTATGGCCTTGGCGTCACCGAGCACAGTCAGGGTTCCACCATGGTGATGGCCATGGCGAACCTCGCGATGCTGACAGGCAATGTCGGCCGCAATGGCGTCGGCGTCAATCCACTCCGTGGGCAGAACAATGTTCAGGGTTCTTGCGACATGGGTTCCTTCCCGCATGAGTTCCCGGGTTACCGCCACGTCGGCGACGACACAGTGCGCCAGATGTTCGAAACCGTCTGGAATACACAACTCGATCACGAGCCGGGCCTTCGCATCCCGAACATGTTCGATGCCGCGGTCGAGGGCACCTTCAAGGGTCTTTTCGTCCAGGGCGAGGACATCGCGCAGTCGGACCCCAACACCAAGCACGTGACCCATGCGCTTGAAGCCATGGAATGCATCATCGTGCAGGACCTGTTCCTGAACGAGACCGCCGCCTTCGCCCATGTTTTCCTGCCGGGCACCTCTTTC
>JANOTU010000536.1:0-6312 GCA_031416515.1 Hyphomicrobiales bacterium | reverse complement strand
GAGGAAAGGTGATTGGCAATGAGCCTGTAAACACCTGACTGCATCAGAATTCTTTCGAGCAAGCTGTATGGCAAAGGAAGCCATGAAGTCCATCGGAGAGCCGGATGCGGGAAATTCGCATGTCCGGTTCGATGAGCGGGGACGGGAAACGGAGCAATGTTCTGTGTGAATACTGCCACCGCGCCTGTCCTCGACTCTACTGGTGAATCTTTTCGCTGATCATGACCACTCCCGCCTTCCGTTTCGCACCCAGTCCGCCCTTCCTTTCAGGAAAGGCACACCAGGAAATTACCCCTGCCCGCCACGCCTCCTTCACCTCGGCGTGAGGGTTTGGTTGACACGCTCAGCCTCTCCCCTCTAAGAGACGGCCCCGATGCCCTGATGGCGGAATTGGTAGACGCACTAGTTTCAGGTACTAGCGATGAAAGTCGTGGAGGTTCGAGTCCTCTTCAGGGCACCAGCCTGCGCTCGCTGAGCTTCGGCTTGGCAAGCCAGAACGAAAGGACGCCAAGCGGAGGCTGCCGCGCCGTAGCCTTGGCGCAGTCGGGCTTAACATCAACCAACAACAGCGCCAGGAAAACCATGCCCATCAAGCTTTATAAAGGTGACCTGCCTGCGGGCCTCGATTTTGGCAGCGCCGTTGCGGTTGATACCGAAACCCTGGGGCTGGTGCCGCGGCGCGACAAGCTTTGCCTGGTGCAGCTTTCATCGGGCGACGGCAATGCCCATCTGGTGCAGTTGGACCGCGCCGCTTACGATTGTCCCAATCTCAAGGCGCTGATGGCCAATCCGGCGGTTACCAAGATTTTTCACTTCGCCCGCTTTGATGTGGCGGCGCTGAAGCAGTACCTGGGAGTTGACACAAAGCCCCTCTACTGCACCAAGATCGCCTCCCGACTGGTGCGCACCTATACCGACAGGCACGGCCTCAAGGAATTGACCAAGGAATTGCTCGGCATCGAACTCAACAAGCAGCAGCAAAGCTCGGACTGGGGTGCGCACATGCTGTCGGACGCGCAAAAGCAATATGCCGCTGAAGACGTGCTTTACCTGCATGAGATAAGAGCGCGCCTCGACCAGATGCTGGAGCGCGAGGGCCGGAGCGCCATCGCCCGCGCCTGCTTTGACTTTATCCCCGTGAGGGCCGCCCTCGATCTTGGTGGCTGGGCCGAGGAAGATGTCTTCGCTCACGCATAGAGCTGTGGCGCGGGCGCAATTGGCGCCTTATCTGATCTGGGTGGCGGTTCTGGCCGGCGTGGCGCTTGTGGGCGTGTTCCTGTTCCAGGCGGGCCAGTTCGCCGAGTTTGGCTCATCCACGACTGGCCCCGCGCCCGTGATTGAAGACCCCGCCCAGGCGACCACATATGAACCCCGGCTGAAGGGGGTTGACAGCAACAACCAGCCCTATGTTGTAAACGCCAGGCGCGGCTGGCAGGACAAGACGAGGGACGAAATAGCGCATATGGAGGAGGTGGTCGCCACCTTCAACAATGCCAAGGGTTCGCCCTATGACGTGACATCGGCCACGGCACAGTATAACAGCAAGTCCAGGGAACTTGATCTTGCAGGCAAAGTCACAATCGTCCAGAATAACCGCTTCACGGCGCGCATGGACAAGGCCCATGTGCAGGTTGAGACCAAGATCATTACATCGGATGTTCCGGTGGATGTGGAGTTCGGGGGCAGCACGATCCGCGCCAATGGGATGAAAATCACCAATGACGGGGCCAACATTTTGTTTTTCAACGGCGTCAAGGCGCGCTTTGAGGGCGCGCCCGCAACAGGAGAGACGGCACCATGATACGTAAAATAATGATGATTGCAGCGGCCCTGACGATTGCAGCCCTGCCAGCGCTGGCTGAGACCAAGAAAGCTAAACAAGCGGTTGAAATCGAAGCCGACCAGATGGAAGTCGTCGATGCCGACAAGCGTTCGGTCTTCACCGGCAAGGTGGTGGCGGTGCGCGGCGACATGACCATGCATGCCGACAAGATGGTCGCCGACTATGCCGAGGCCAAGCAGCCCGACGGCACCGTGAAGAACGAAATCTCCAAGATCGACGCCACCGGCCATGTCGTGATCATCACCAAGAAGCAGAAAGTGACTGGCGAATGGGCCAAGATCAACCCTGTCACCAATGACATGATCGTCGGCGGCAATGTGGTGCTCACCGAAGGCAAAACCGTGCTCAAGGGACCCCGCCTTGAAGCCAATCTCGATACTGACCGGATGGTGATGAAGGGTGGGCGTGTGAAAGGCAGCTTTGTGCCGCAGTGACGGCTGTTCAGACAAAATTAATGTAATGTGGTGATGCTCTGTTGACGCAATACGGCGACGTAAAGACCGCGGTCTTGCCCGGTCAGGCGAGACTGGCTCCGGGGCGGAGGCAAAAAGCGCCAATGGCGGTCGATGGCCTTGTGGTTGAAGGGCTGTTCAAGTCCTACAAGCGCAGGCCCGTGGTCAGGGGTGTTTCGCTCTCGCTGCGGCGGGGCGAGGCTGTGGGACTGCTCGGACCCAATGGCGCCGGCAAGACCACGGTGTTCTACATGATCACCGGCCAGATCGCCGCCGATGCCGGCCGGATCAGTCTGGACGGCGCTGATATCACGCAAGTGCCCATGTATCAGCGGGCGCGTCTGGGCATTGGCTATCTGCCGCAGGAAACCTCGATTTTCCGCGGACTGACGGTTGAAGAGAATATCCGCGCCGTGCTGGAGTTCGTCGAGCCCCAGAAATCCCGGCGCGAAAGCCTGCTGGGTGAGTTGCTTGATGAGTTTTCCATTTCCCACCTGCGGAATTCGCCGGCTGTGGCGCTGTCTGGCGGCGAGCGTCGCCGGGTGGAAATCGCCCGCGCCCTTGCCGCCAACCCCCAATTCATGCTCCTCGACGAGCCCTTCGCCGGAATTGACCCGATTGCGATCGGTGATATACGCCAACTGGTGCGACAGCTTACCGCTCGGGGCATCGGGGTGCTTATTACGGATCACAACGTGCGCGAAACCCTTGACCTCATCGATACCGCCCTCATCATCCATGAGGGCCAGGTCCTCACCGTCGGAACCCCCGGCGAAATCGTCAACCACCCGGATGTGAGGCGCTACTATCTCGGCGCCAACTTCAGCCTTTAGGCCCCAAAATGGCACTGGGGCAAAGACTGGAACTGCGGCAGGGCCAATCACTGGTCATGACGCCGCAATTGCAGCAGGCGATCAAGCTCCTGCAAATGTCCAATGTCGAACTGCAAGGCTTTGTTGACGCCGAGCTTGAGCGCAATCCCTTGCTGGAGCGCGAGGAGCGCTCGGAGGCGGCAGCACCTCAAGCCCCGCCAGCCACGCATGACATGGTGCAGGAATTTGGCTCCACCGGCCCCGCCGAGGACCGCCTGCGCACCCTCGATACCGATCTCGACAATGTCTACCCCCATGAGGCGCGCGCCGATGCTGAAAGCCGCATGGTGCCTGGCCCCACCGATTCAGGCTGGGCGTCGTTCCGCCCTTCGGGGGGTGTTTCGCTCGACAATGACGAGCACGGGTTTGCCGCAACCCTCACGACCACGGAGACTCTGGGCGAGCATTTGACCGATCAGCTCAACCTGGCGATAGCCGGTCCAGCGGAGCGCCTGATCGGCCAGCATCTCATTGGCATGGTGAATGAGGCGGGCTACTTGACCGGCGATCTCGCCAGCGTGGCTGAGATGCTGGGCACGGACGAGCCCCATATCGAGCGCGTGCTGGCGGTGCTCCAGACCTTCGATCCCATCGGTGTGTTCGCCCGCGACCTCAAGGAATGTCTTGCCCTGCAACTCAAGGAGCGTGACCGATATGATCCCGCCATGGCAGCCCTCATCGCCAATGTCGAACTTGTGGCCAAGCGCGATTACCCAAAGTTGCAGAAAATCTGCAAGGTGGACGGCGAAGACCTGAAAGACATGGTGGCGGAACTGCGCCATCTCAACCCCAAGCCGGGCCTGGCTTATGGCGCAGAGCCGGTGCAGCCGGTGGTTCCCGATGTGACGGTGCGCGCAGCGCAGGATGGCTCGTGGACCGTGGAACTGAACAGCGAGACATTGCCCCGCGTTCTCATCAACAACCAATATCTGGCAACGGTGTCAAAATCGGCTGAAGACAAGCTCTATCTCTCGGAATGCCAGGCGACAGCCACCTGGCTGGTGAAAAGCCTCGACCAGCGCGCCCGCACCATTCTCAAAGTGGCGCGCGAGATCGTGCGCCAGCAGGATGCGTTTCTGGTGCTCGGCATTCAACATCTGCGGCCCATCAACTTGCGCGCCGTGGCCGATGCCATCAAGATGCATGAATCCACCGTCAGCCGGGTGACCTCCAACAAATACATGGCAACACCGCGCGGAACTTTTGAACTGAAATATTTTTTTACCTCGGCGATTGCCGCATCGGACGCCGGCGCTGACGCCCATTCGTCTGAATCGGTGCGCCACCGCATCAAGGCCTTGATCGACGCCGAGGCGTCAATGGTTCTTTCCGATGATGCCATCGTCGCAGCGCTCAAGCGCGAAGGCATTGAAATTGCCCGGAGAACTGTAGCCAAGTACCGCGAGTCTCTGGGCATCCTTTCATCTGTCCAGCGTCGCCGCGAGC
This sequence comes from Hyphomicrobiales bacterium, assembly GCA_031416515.1. Taxonomy (GTDB): domain Bacteria; phylum Pseudomonadota; class Alphaproteobacteria; order Rhizobiales; family Aestuariivirgaceae; genus Aestuariivirga. The sequence continues at coordinate 1,699 of JANOTU010000536.1, read as the reverse complement.
TTCTTCAAGGCCGTTGACTCAAGACCTGACCGCTACTAGGTTCCGCGCCGATCCAGAAGACTTGAATGTCGCTGGCCTGTTGACGTTCAATCAAAGAGCGCCCATGTTTGTCCCAGGGCGCACCTGAGGATATAGCCATCGCCATGCAAATCAAGATCACCGGAAAAAACCTTGATGTGGGCGATTCGCTGCGCGCCCACATTGAACAGCGCCTCAGCCAGCTTCGGGAAAAATATTTCGAGAGCACGGTTCATGGCCATGTAACCATCGAGAAATTGCGCTCGGGATTTCGCACTGATTGCGCGCTCCATCTCGCAACCGGCCTGCTGCTCCAGTCGCACGGCGATGCGGCGGACGCGCATATGAGCTTTGATGGCGCCGCCCTGCATCTGGAAAAACAACTGAAGCGCTACAAGCAGCGCCTCAAGGACCATCACAAGTCACGCCGCGAGCCAGTGCGCTACGAAGAGGCCGCAAGCTATGTGATCAGTCCCGCCTCTGAACACGACAGCGAGCCAGCCGATCTCAATCCCGTAGTGATCGCCGAAACGGCCGCCAGTGTTCCGGAGCTAACTGTAGGAGAAGCTGTCATGCAGCTTGATATCTCGAGCGTGCCATTTGTCTTGTTCCGCAACAGCGGGCGCGGCGGACTCAATGTCGTCTACCGCCGCAGCGACGGTAATATCGGCTGGGTTGATCCCAAATCGCCAGCTTAGTCTGACGCCAAGGCCTCATTGCATGAACCTCGATGACATCATTGATGCCCAGTCGGTGTTGGCCAATGTAAAATCGCAGGGCAAAAAGCAATTGTTGCAGGAATTGTCGCATGTGCTGGCAACACGCGTGGCGATTGATTACCGGATCATCTTCGAAACCCTGCTGACGCGCGAGAAACTGGGGTCAACCGGCATCGGCCAAGGCATCGCCATTCCCCATGGCAAGCTGGCGACACTGGGCCGGGTTTACGGCCTCTTTGCCAAGCTGGCCGCGCCCATTGATTTTGATTCTGTTGATGGCCAGCCCGTTGACCTGGTCTTCGTGCTCCTCGCTCCCGACCACGCAGGCGCCGACCATCTCAAGGCTCTGGCCCGCATTTCCCGCCTGCTGCGCGATCCCATCATGGTGGCAAAGCTGCGCGGCACCGACAGCGAGGACGGCCTCTACGCCATCCTCACCGAACCCAATTCCAGCAGAAATGCCACCGCCGCCTGATCAGTGAACACTCATGGCAAGGAGTTCATGCTCAAAGGCGCTGCCGATGGCGGCGTCCCTTGTGCCGGAGATCGAGATGGGCGAACCGTCGGCGTTGTGAAGACAGTAGAGCTTGGCGTCCAAGGCTACCTGGGGCTTGCCGCCGAGCATCTTCCGAGCCTCACGGCCTTCAATCTCACGGATATAGGCCAAGGCCCCGCCGCCGAGACGCGCCAGATCCTGTTCTGAGATTTGCTTGCTGTTCACGCTTTTCACCATTTGTTGCTGTCACATTGATATTTAAGCTGGAGCGGCGAAGTTTCAAGTCTTTTGTCCTTTTGGTAAAAAGCGGACTGGCAGGCGGCAACGCGATGTGATTAAATGGGCCGACGCTAACAGGGAGACGTCCAACATGAAACTGCGCAATATCCTTTCCGCAACCGCTGCTTTGGCCATGATGGCTGTGAGCGCGCTGGCGGCCGACGACAAGCCAGCAATCGTATTTGAT
>JANOTU010000535.1:0-6333 GCA_031416515.1 Hyphomicrobiales bacterium | reverse complement strand
CAGGAAAAATATCCGTCATCGAGTTGAAGGGGTGTCTCGATGGCAACAACACCAACATATTTGAGCGCCCGCCACAGGCTGAAGAATTCATCATCTGGAGCATCTGTACCAATGCAGGTTCTGATCCGCGTCACAATGCCTGGTCTGGCATTCACACGCGCCTCGGCGCTGAAATCATTCACCGCTCGCAGCGCGTTGACGGACTCATCATTTGGGACATGGCATGTGGCACTATTGGGCGTCCCTGCCCGAAGCTTGCTTCTGATCCGACACGGGTAACGACAGTTGGTCCCTATTCGCTTCCTCCGCCGTGCATCTATGTCTTTCCCGCCACGATCCCCAGCGCCAGAAACAATCCGCACCCACCAGCCCAAGCGCTCGGCGATGTGCAGATTTTGAAAGCGTTTAGTGATTGTTTCGGCGGCAAGGCGGAAGAAATCAACGCCGTTGATTTTGAAATTGCCAATCGCGGTGCCGAAGTCCTGCGCACAACCCGGGTTCAGCGGGATGGATTGGTGGTGCGCAAGTCAGGCCCGACCGCAATTCGAAGGTCTTAATCCCCGGAACAGCGGTGGATTGTCCCCATTTGAACGCTCCTATTAAGGCTGTCTTTACCCTTCGCTGTCAGATTGGCCGCTCCCTTCACCAGAGAGCTTGCATGGTTTCGCGCGTATTGATTGTCGAGGATGATCCCGCCCAGCGCCGCATCCTTGAAGAACTGGTGCGCCGGTTTGGCTTTGATCCAGTGGCCGTTGACGGCGCTGCGCGGGGGCTTGATGCCCTCAAAAGCGCCTCTGGCCATTTGATTGAGCTCATTGTGCTTGATCTCAACATGCCAGGCATGGACGGCCTGGAATTTCTGGAAAAGCTCCAGGCGATCCGGGGCGATGTGCCAGTGATTGTGCAAACCGCGCAAGGTTCGATCGAGACCGTGATCAAGGCCATGCGGGCGGGCGCTGATGATTTTGTGGTGAAGCCGGTATCCCCTGAGCGCCTGAAGATTTCCATGCAGAATCTGCTCAAGGTCAATGCGCTGACTGTAGAGGTGAAACGCCTCAACAAGAAAGTGGGCGGAGCTTTGCGGTTTAGCGATCTGATTGCTGGCTCCTCAGCCATGGCCAATGTGCTGCGCCTGGGAAGGCGCGGCGCTGCCTCCAATATTCCCATCCTGATTGAGGGGGAATCAGGGGTTGGCAAGGAAATGATTGCCCGCGCCATTCAGGGCGAAAGCGAGCGGGCGGGTCGGCCCTTTGTCACCGTGAACTGCGGTGCCATCCCTGAAAATCTTGTGGAATCAATACTGTTTGGGCATGAGCGCGGGGCCTTTACCGGGGCCACGTCACGCCATTCCGGCAAATTCCAGGACGCTGATGGCGGCACCCTGTTCCTTGACGAGGTGGCTGATTTGCCCCTCGACATGCAGGTAAAACTGCTCCGCGCCATTCAGGAGGGCGAAGTTGACCCGGTGGGAGCGCGCCGCCCGGTAAAAGTCAATGTCCGGCTGGTATCGGCCACCAACCGCAACATGATCGAGATGGTCAAGGCCGGACAATTCCGCGAGGATCTCTATTACCGGCTCAATGTCTACCCCATCATGGTGCCGCCCTTGCGTGACCGCAAGGATGACATTGCCGCGCTGGCCTATCATTTCATCACCCGTTTTGCCGCTGAAGAGGGCCGCAAGGTGCGCGGACTTGATTCGCAGGCGCTTGAATTGCTCAAAGCGTATTCCTGGCCCGGAAACGTGCGGCAGCTTGAAAACACGATCTTCCGCGCCATTGTGTTGTGCGACGGCGACACGCTTCAGATGCAGGATTTCCCGCAAATTGCCGCTTCGGTTGAAGGGTACGAAATCACCATTCCAACAGTGCCGGCACCTCAGGCGGTTGCCCGCTCAGCCGGGGCCGCCGTTAGTGACGGCATGGCATTGGGCGTTCCGGTTGTCACCGAAGGCGGCCATATTCGCAAGCTGGTGGACGTGGAAGGCGACATGATCCGTCTGGCGCTCGCCCGTTACCGGGGGCAGATGTCGGAAGTTGCCCGAAAATTGGGCATCGGCCGCTCGACGCTGTATCGGAAAATGCGGGATCTGGGCCTTGATGGCGTAACCGGTTAAAATTTTAATCATTTTCTGAAAAGCCACACGACCAAAGCCAAAAGACATGCTATAGACAAGATGCGGGGCATGATGCGTGTGTAGGAAATATTCGGAATGAGCAAGTTGGTTGTGCGTTTGACTGTTGCGACACTGGCCCTTGTCGTGGCCACTGGCGTTGCTTTTGCTGAGCATGAAGACGGCAAGAAGAAGAAACGCAAGGGCCTTTTTGGCGACTTTTTCTCGTCGGGTGAGAGGCGCGATGAACCCTTGTCACGGCGCCGGGATTCACTGCGCAGCGGCGATGAAGAGCCAATCTGGTTTTGGAACCGCAAATCAAGGCTTCAACAGAAGAAACTTGAGAAAATGAGATCAGCCAGGCGCTTCATAGACCCTGAAGCCGCCAACCCCGGCCTTGGCATGGGCAATCTTACTTATGTTGCCGACAAGCTGGTGCCTCTGGGCGGCATGGGCCTCAAGCAGCCACGGCCCTCAGGTGCCGCAGAGGCCGCAGTCTATGATGCGCTGAGGGGTCAGGAGTTAGGTGTCAGAACCCTGCCCGAAATCCGCCAGGTGATGCTGGATCACTACAGCCAAAATGGTTTCCGCCCGATCTGGACCGGCAGTGGCCGCCTGTCGGAGCGTGGCGCAGCGGTTTTGAAGGTGTTGGCTGCGGCGGATGAAGAAGGCTTGCAATCGAGCCACTATCTGCCGCCTTCGCTGTCCGGTTTTGCCGCCGCAGCGAACATCACACCAAGCGATTACGAGGCATTGGCGAAGCTGGAGCTTGGCCTCACCGCCATGGCGCTGAAATATGCCCGCGAGGCTTCAGGGGGCCAGTTCGACCCGCGCCGCCTGTCACGCTACAATGACATAACACCCCAATATGCCAGCGCCAGCGAGATGATGAAAACCTTTGTCTGGTCGACGTTCCCGGATGGAACGCTGCGCGATGTCCATCCCAAGCACCCGGCCTACGCCGCACTCAAGGCCAAGCTCGCGGAATTGCGCGCCAATGCGGGCGCTGCGAGAGTCACTCCGATTGCGACTGGCAATAAAGTCAAGGTCGGTCAGGCTGACGAGCGTCTCATAGCGGTTCGCGCCAGGCTGGAAGTTTTGGGAACTCCTGTCGAAATTGCCGATGATGATGATCCCGCGTTGCTGAATTTGTCGGATGCCTCCGCGCTCAAGGGCTTTCAGAAATCGGCTGGCCTGAAAACTTCAGGCATTCTTGACAATGCCACCGTCAACGCTCTGAATGGCGATGATCCCGAACGCGATCTCCGCCGTGTCGCCATCAATATGGAGCGGATGCGCTGGCTGCCCAAGAAACTTGGGCTTCGCCATGTGTTTGTCAACCAGGCTTCGTTTCAGGTGCGGGTGATGGACGGCAAATCAGTCACCTGGCGCAGCAAGGTCATTATCGGCAAGCCCGATACTCAGACCGTGGCTTTTCATGATGAGATTGAAACGGTTGTGTTCAACCCCACCTGGGGCGTGCCGCCGTCGATCATCGCCGGCGAATATCTGCCCAAGCTCTGGCGCGATCCCGGCTATCTGGACCGTATCGGCTTTGAAGTCACGACGCTGAACGGCAAGAGGGTACCATCACGGGCGATCAACTGGGATGCTTACAGCTACAAAGTTCCCTACAATATCGTGCAGCCGCCGGGTGGCGACAATGCGCTGGGCGAAATCAAATTCCTGTTTCCCAACACCCACAATATCTACATGCACGACACGCCCAACCGCGAGCTTTTCGCCGATGAGGTGCGCACCTTCAGCCATGGCTGTGTGCGCGTGGAAAACCCCCGCGAGTACGCCGAGGTGCTGCTGGGCTGGGACCGGTCAAAAGTCGACGAATTCACCGATAGCGGGAAACATCAAACGATCCGCGTTGGCACCAAGATTCCGATCCACATCACCTATTTCACGGCCTGGCCGGATGATTCTGGCAAAGTTCAGTTCCACAACGACTTCTACGGTCGTGATGCCGCAATGGAGAAGGCGCTTACGGCAATAATGGTTGCTCAAAAATAGGAGGAATCGCTTTTATTTTTTCAGCAGTTAAGCTAATATTAAGCACAATGCGTCAGTGTGAAGGCTCGATTTGCCATAGAGTGGCCTTATTGTTGATAGAGTTCTAACTTTGTTATAGGTTGGCATATTCTGCTGGCTGGTACGGTGTAGCGTAACGAGAAAGAACCAGGCAAAGAGCTTGGTCAGATGCGGGGTTTGAGTTTGATCTGCAGGGACACCCTAGAGAACCGGTCACCCAAATCACGTCTAAAAAACGTGGCCGCCTCCGCACTGATCGCCGCAGGCATCATCAGCGTCGCTTGGGGTTTTGGCGGCGCTGCAATTTCTGCTGGTGAAACCCGCTCCATTTCGCTCTATGCCGTCAACACCGGCGAAAGCCTTGCCGTCACCTACATGGTCAATGGCAAATATGTTCCCTCAGGGCTGAAAAAGATCAACTATCTCTTGCGCGACTGGCGCCGCAAGGAAGTGATCACCATTGATCCCAAGATTATCGATCTCATGTGGGAGCTGCATGCCGATCTGGGATCGCGCGCGCCCGTTCACATTATTTGCGGCTTCCGCTCGCCAAAGACCAACGCCTTCCTCAAGCGCATCGGCCGCAACGTGGCGCGCAAAAGCCAGCACACGCATGGCAAGGCCATCGATCTTTATTTCCCCGACATCCCGACCGAGAAACTGCGCAACAGCGCGCTGGTCCGCAAAGTGGGTGGTGTTGGCTATTACCGCAGTTCTGGCGGCCCCAATGGGTTTGTGCATCTCGATACCGGCAATGTCCGCCATTGGGGGCCGGGCATCAGTTCCACGCAGATGGCCAAGATCACGCGCGAATACAGCAAGACCGTGGGCGCCAGACTCAACCGCAATGGTCAAAAGCTGATTGCCGGAACCGAAGTGATGGCTCCCTCGCAACAGCCCGTGGCCAATAAGGCCTACGAATATAATGAAGACGACATGGCTGAACTCTCGGCCAGCGCCAGTCTCGAACAGACCGCCAAGACCCCAAAGAAACTTGAAATCAATGAGGCGGCGCCGGCTGATATCGTCAAGGCCTATCCCATCCCGAAACCCCGCCCCAAGCCCATCGAAGTCCTGATGATGGCGGCGGTCAACATGAAGATTGAGCCCGCTTCCGCGCCGCCCGAAGGCGAGACTGAGGAAGATTCAATCATCGGCAGCGGCATCGGCGCGCTGGAAGCCCCCGAGACCATGGCTGAGTTGACAACCGGCGAGCCGGTTTCGAACCGGTCGCAGAAGGGCAGCCTGGCTGAATCGCTGCGCGACGGCGTCGAAACCAATGTCCCGGTGATCCAGCCCATCAGCGCCTCAACTGGCGGCATAGACATCGACTGGCTGCTGCCCTTCAACGGCGAGAGCCAAGCCCGCCGCGACGGAGCGCCCCAGCCTTTCGCCGAGACCGATTCATCAATATTGCCAGGCTCAGACGCCCCCGTTGAACCACTCGACATGCCTGAAATGGCCACCGGCAAGGGTGATCTCCTGGTGGTCAACCGCGCCGGCAAAGGCAGCCTGGACCCCCCCCGCGTGCTGCCAGCCATCAGGCGTCAATCTGTAGGGTTGCTGGAAGACCAATAAAAACCAAAGGGCCCTCATCCGGCCTTCGGCCACCTTCTCCCATTCGCGAAGGCGCGAACGGGAGAAGGCGATAACGGGGCAAGGCTTGGGGGTTGTCAGGAAATAACAGCTTCGAGTCGAGGCGCCTCTCTCCCCAGTTTCGTCATGCCAGCGAAAGCTGGCATCCAGCTTTCAGAGTAACGGAGCTTCGATATTCAAGGCCTGTTCAAGCTGCAAGCTGGTTCCCAGCTTTCGCTGGGATGACGGTCGTGGGGTGGTGGTTCGTTTCGCATCGAGTCACTTATTTCCTTACAAGCCCTTAGCCATGTTATTGCCTTCTCCCGTGGCCCTCGGCCCATGGGAGAAGGTGGCCGAAGGCCGGATGAGGGCCCTTGGCCCAACACACCCCCTCAGGCCGCCTTCTCGGTTTCCACAGGAACCATGCCAAGCGCTTCCATGTAGAGATCGAGCATGGACTGTTCTTCCTCGCGCTCGCTCGGCTCTTTTTTGCGCAATGATACAACCTTGCGCAATATCTTGGTGTCAAAGCCGTTGCCCTTGGCTTCGGCGTAAACTTCCTTGATGTCGGCGGCGATGGTTTTCTTTTCTTCCTCCAGCCGTTC
>JANOTU010000534.1:0-5490 GCA_031416515.1 Hyphomicrobiales bacterium | reverse complement strand
CTCATGCGAGCGGCTGCCCTGAAAAGGACGGACCTGACTGATTTCGTCATCCAGAACGCCATGCGCGAAGCAAAGGCGGTCATTGAGCAAGAGCAGCGTATCGTATTGTCGGAACGTGACACCCGGCTATGGCTCGATCTGCTGGATAATCCACCCAAGGCGAACACCCGTCTCATTGCTGCTGCAAAAGCACTGCCAGCCGGGCAATGACTTTACCGGCATGGCAGGAGGAGCCGATCGCAAAAAAACATGACCGCGCGGGTTTTGATTGCGGACAGGGCGCGCTCAACATTTTTTTGCGGCAACATGCCCGTCAAAGCCATTGGTACGTCCTCCATGGAGCTGTGCCGTTGAACGATGCGCCGCTGTCGCTTCTGCTTCCCTACAATTTGCTCCAGCAGGCCCTCAAGAGGGCGGGAAAGCCGTTGTCCTGAATTTTCGGTGACAGGCTTGGACCCGGTTGCAAACGGTAATTTGAGTGACTGTCACCGAATCCCCCAACAAACGGCTTGCTCTACGGCGCACACGATGACAGAAGGCCATCAGGATCAGCAGGGGAACGAGGTCATGACAGCACTCACTTTGGAGAACCAGGTTTTTGTGACCTACATGATTACGTCTGCTCTCATGATACTGAAATTGATGGGGCAGGGGTGGGTGACGGTTTACGGGATGATGCGGCATGACGCCGGCCTCCTCAATCCTGAAGACCTCAAGGCTGGTCCGGCCAACAGAAACCCGCGGCCTGAGCAGCTTGACCCCAACCCGGTTGTGGAACGCTCGCGCCGGATGCAGCGCAATGATCTGGAAAATATCCCGGCATTCCTCGCCGCCGGATTGCTCTTCGTCGCGGCAGGCCCCTCGCCCATGCTCGCAAACATCCTGATGTATGGTTTTGTCATCGCCCGCCTCGCCCACACGCTTGCCTACGCCACAAGGCAACGCCATGAAGTTCGCGCCACATTTTATTCCGTTGGCTCAATCATGGTCATGATCATGGCGGTGTATGTCCTGGTGGTGGCGGTCATTTAAGCCTCCCTTTTTTTGCGCCTGCGTCTCAGGCCACACCAACTCTCCATCACCGGCCTTGAGCCGGTGACCCAGCCGGTGCCGCGCTCTTCGTCCTCACCCGCTCTTGCGGGAGAGGACGATGTGTCCACTCTCCACTCCCCCGCCTGAAGTCTGGGTGGCCTGGCCCGCGCCCGGCCATGGAGAGTTTGGGGATATCTCCATCACCGGCCTTGAGCCGGTGACCCAGCCCATCCGCCACTCCGCCGCCGGAAGTAATGCGTGATTTGATCTCAACTTCCCAAAGGCTGACGAGGCTCACCAACACCTCGCTGTCCTCTTGCAAGATCAATGCACCGTGACGCTCCGACATCTCCTCCATGCGGTCATCGGCCAGCATGATGACGAAATGCGTATCGACGAGGATTTTCAAGTTTCAAGGCAAGAGTTTGAGAAGGAAATCCTCCGGCAGCGGATCATCGAAATCCTCCGGAATGAAATCCACCAGGCGGCCAATGCCGTTCGCTTTCTTGTATGCCCGCATGGCCTCAAGATTGATTCCGGTCTTCTTCTCCTGGTGCGCGATGAGATCAGCCACAGGCTTGCCATGGCGCGTAATGACCACAGTTTCTCCCGCCTCGGCCCGGTGCAGCAGCTCGGCAAGCCTGTCTCTGGCTTGTTTCAGGGGAATGTTCATGGGATAAATCTAGTCACCGGTAGCCACCAGGTCAAGCGATGCCCCGCATCTCCGCCAACAGATCACAGGACCGTTGCCGGGCGCGATTACGGTAATCGTGCATTCAATTCCCTCGGCTCAATCATGGTCATCATCATGGTGTGTATGCCTTGATGGTGGCAGCCATTCAAGAATCCGGCAATCCCGCCTTGCGCAGGCCCTCGATCAGGTGCTGGCGATCAGCGTCGGATCTGAAGGGTTCGCGGGTCATGAACTGGGTGATTGAAAAACCAGGAACCAAGCGGACGGTTTCGGCGGCGTGGCGGCGGGCATCGGTGTCGTGGTTGAGCTGGGCGCATATGGCCGCGAGCAAGGCTTGGGTTCGGAAGCTCGACTGCGGCCCGCGCATCGCCGTGGCCACCGCCTCTTCGTAGCGGCGCGCGATATATTCTGCCGAAGCCAGCGCCGACCAATACCACGTCACGTCGAAATATGGGTCGAGAATCCGGGCTTGCTTGAAATATTCGATCCCCTCCTGTGGCCTGCCATCATAGAGGCAGAAAACACCCAAGCCGCTGAGTATGACGGGGTGATGATGATTGGCCTCAATGGATTTCTGAAAATGATGCTCCGCCTGGCGATGTTCATTGGCAAAAAGGTGCAGGAAGCCGAGAAACCCTTGTGAAAGATGATCGTTTTCACCAAGGGCCGCGGCTTTTGCCGCATATTCGAAGGCTTTTTGGCGGATCTCGTCCGGCGTGGTCAAGGTATAAAGCCACTCGGCGTGATAGCTGAGTCCCAGCAGCGCAACGGGCCGCGCAAACGCTGGATCAAGCGCAATGGCCTTCTCCAGCAGAGCCCGAGCCTCGGCTCTCGCCTCAGGGCTATGAATGGGCAGGGCATCGGCGCGCAGAACGCACTCGTAGGCCGCCAGAGATGCCGGGGGCTTTCGTTTTGCCACTTCGATGGTCGCGGCCCGCATGCGTCCGACAAGAGTTGCCACAATGGTGCGAACGACCTGATCCTGAACTTCAAAAATATCATTCTGGTCGCGGTCGAATTTCTCCGCCCACAAATGATGCCCTGATATGGCGTCGATGAGCTGGGCGGTGATGCGGATGCGCGGACCCATGCGCCGGATGCTGCCTTCAAGGAGAAAATTGACGCCAAGCTCGCGGCCCACCCGGATCATGTCGAGATCAGCGCCCCGGTAGCGGAACGAGGAATTGCGCGCCACCACATGAAGTTGCGAAAAGCGCGACAGCTCGGTGATGATGTCCTCGGTCATCCCGTCGCTGAAATATTGCTGGTCCTTGTCATTGCTCATATTGGCGAAGGGCAGGACGGCGATTGATGGCTTGTGGGAGGAGCCTTGGCTTTTCTCCGATGCGGCGATCAAGCCCGCCGAACGGTAGGCGCGTATGGGAGTTGCGATGTTCTTGAGGTTCTGCTCGCCCATATCGTCGAACACGGCCTCAATCTTGCCCTGCACCTCAACATGCACCTTGGCCGAGATGCACAGGCCGCCCGGCGCCGCCAGTGTTTCCAGGCGCGCCGCGATATTCACACCCTCGCCGTAAATATCGGAGCCCTCGCCGATCACATCGCCCAGATTGATGCCGATGCGCAGCATGATCTTGGCTGGTTCAGGCAGCGCTTCATTGGCGGCGGCAAAACCTGCCTGAAGCGCCATCGCCGCCTTGACCGCATTCACAGCGCTGGTGAATTCAATCAACACCCCATCGCCCATGAATTTCACAATCCGCCCGCCATGGCTCGCCACCAACGGCTCCAGAATGCCTGACCAGCGCTGCTTGAGGGCAGCCACCGTTCCTGCCTCGTCAGCCTCCATCAGGCGCGAGTAGCCGACGACATCAGCGACAACGACGGCGGCGAGGCGGCGCGATGCATTCATTCGGGCAGCCCCGCCTTGCGGTAACCTTCAATGAAATGCGCGGCGTCTTCTGGCTTGCGGAAGGGCATGGATTCCAGCCAGCTTCCGATGGTGAAGTCCGGCACTGCGGCGAGGAACCGGCGGGCGGTATCGCGCGCCTCCTCCATCCGGCCCAGTTGCGCCAGGGCGGCGGCGAGGATGCGCAGCGCTCCCACGGCATGAGCCTCCGCGCGCGAGAGGGTGTCCACCACTTCCTGATAATGGCGCGCGCCATACAGCACCCAGCCGAAAAGCCAGTGGTAGTAGGGTGGTGGGTGCGGATTGAGGCGGAAGGCGTTGCGGCCAACCACCACGGCTTCATCCATCCATCCCTCCAGCACTTCAAGATCTGCCAGGAACAGCCACGCATCGGCGTGGTTCGGATTGAGTTCGAGGGCGATGTCAAAATGCGCGCGGCCGCCATCAAGGTCGCCGCTGCCATTGAAGATCAGGACGTTGCCCAGGATGACATGGGCCTCGGCGTTGCCGGGATCGAGCGCCACGGCCTGTCGCGCCAATGCCAGCACCCGCTCGCGGGAATCCGGCTGGTAGCAATACATCCAGCCAAACAGCAGGTTCATGGCCAGCCAGGCATGAGCCTCGGCGAAAGTGGGATCGATGGCGCAGGCCCGTTCAAGCTGCGCGCGCGCCTGGATATTGGCCTCGGGCGACTGCATGCTGAGAACCCGTCCGCGCACGAAGAGGTCGTAGGCCTGCATGTTGGGGGCGCGGCGCTTGGGCAAGGGTGCTGCCTTGGGCAGGGCGTCGCTCAGGGCACTGACGATTTTCCCCACCACCTCATCCTGCAACTCGAAAACATCTTCCAGATTGCGGTCGAACCGATCGGCCCAGAGATGGCCCCCGCCCGCCGCCTCGATGAGCTGCACGGTGATGCGCACCCGCGAGGCGGAACGCCGGACGCTGCCCTCGACTACGTAAATCACGCCCAGTTCTTTCGCGGCCTGGCGGATGTCGATTTGCTTGCCTTTGTAGGCGAATGTGGAATGCCGGGCGATAACGAACAGGCCTGGCACCTTGGAGAGGTCGGTGATCAGATCCTCGCTCAGGCCATCGGCGAAAAACTCCTGTTCCGGATCGCTGCTCATGTTGGCGAAGGGCAGGACCGCGATCGAAGCGCCTTTGGGTTTTGCCGGCGACCGGAGCTGCTGGCCCGGCTGCGCCACGCGGTGGGCGCGCACCGGCTTGGCGATGTTCTTGAGCTCCTGCTCGCCCATGTCCTCGAACAGGATGTCCACCTTGCCCAGGACATGATCGTGCATGGTGCCTGAAACCATGATCCCGCCGGGCTCGGCAAGCGTTTCAAGCCGCGCCGCGATGTTCACGCCGTCGCCATAGATATCCGAGCCTTCGCCGATCACATCGCCGAGATTGACGCCAATGCGCAGCACAATGCGCCGGGTCTCGGGAAGGGCGGCGTTGGCGGCTGTGAATTTCGACTGGAGTTCGACTGCGGCGTTGACCGCGTTGACGGCGCTGGGGAATTCAATAAGGGCCCCATCGCCCATGAACTTCACCACGCGGCCGCCATGCTGGGCCACCACCGGTTCGAGGATCAGGGCCCATCTCTCCTTGAGGCTGGCAAGGGTTCCAGTCTCATCAGCTCCCATCAGCCGCGAGAATCCCACGACATCCAATACAACGATGGCGGCGAGGCGGCGGGTGGCAGGAGAATGACTCATAGGCATAATCGTATTGGAAACCACAACTCAAGTCCATCCGTCTTGCCCCCGTACTCCCCGGTACTCGACTTGGGCGACCCCCGACAACAAGTGTTGCGTTTCTGCCGGTTGGACACCATGAAGCGCATTCTTCCTCGTGATCTGCGCGCTTCCAGCCCGCTCTTGTTCAAGGG
>JANOTU010000533.1:0-2712 GCA_031416515.1 Hyphomicrobiales bacterium | reverse complement strand
TCGCGCTCCAGTGGTTTGCGACTTTCATATTGAGTGGTTCGCCCTCTTGTAGCGCGGGCTTCCAGCCCGCTCTTGTTCAAGGGCGGGCTGGAGGCGTGGCGTTACGAGGAAATGAGGCATCAACAGGCTTTGAATCGTGTTGGGCGTCGCCTTGCGCGCCGCCCTGGTGTTCACCCCGCCGAAATCAGCCGCACGGCCTCGTCTCTTTCAAAAAGATAGAGCAGTGCCCGCAGCGCCTCGCCGCGCGGGGTTTGCAGCTTCGGGTCGCGGGCGAGGATCAGGCTGGCGTCGTCGCGGGCGGCGGCGAGCAATGCTCCGTCTACGGATAAATCAGCCAGGCGAAAAAGGGGTAAGCCGGATTGTCTGGTGCCGAGGAGTTCACCGGCTCCGCGCAGTTTCAAATCCTCTTCGGCGATGCGGAAGCCGTCTTCGGTCTCGCGCATGATCTTGAGGCGGGCGGTGGCAGCCTCTCCCAATGGCTCCTGATAGAGCAGGAGGCAGGCGGATTTCTCCGATCCTCGGCCCACCCGGCCCCTGAGCTGGTGGAGTTGCGCCAGCCCAAAGCGCTCGGCGTTCTCGATGACCATCACCGTGGCTTGCCGCACATCCACCCCCACTTCGATGACGGTGGTGGAGACCAGAAGCGAAATCACGCCTGCCTTGAAATCGGCCATCACCTGGTCTTTTTCAGCGCCCTTCAAACGGCCATGGACGAGGCCCACCTGGCCGCGGAAATGCTGGTCCAGCGCCTTGAAGCGGTCTTCAGCGGCGGCGAGATCGACCAACTCGCTTTCTTCCACCAAGGGACAAACCCAGTAAGCGCGGTGGCCCTTGGCGAGGCTGCGGGAAAGCCCCTGGACCACCTCATCCATGCGCGCCATGGGCAGCACGCGGGTGTCGATGGGCAGGCGCCCGGCGGGTTTTTCGGTGATCCGGGAGACATCCATATCGCCGTAAACGGTGAGCGCCAGAGTGCGGGGAATGGGTGTGGCGGTCATCACCAGAAGATCAGTGGAGGTGCCGGCCTTGGCTTGCAGCGCCAGGCGCTGATGCACGCCGAAGCGGTGCTGCTCGTCGATCACGGCAAGACCCAAATCCTTGAACGTCACCCCTTCCTGAAACAACGCATGGGTGCCGATGAGAATGTTCACTTCGCCGCTGGCGAGGCGGGCCAGAATGCCGTCGCGGGCCTTGCCCTTCTCGCGCCCCGTGAGCAAGGCAAGCCTGAGGCCTGCTGCTTCGGCATAAGGTGTCAGCGTTGCATAATGTTGCCGGGCGAGGATTTCGGTGGGCGCCATCAAGGCCCCTTGCGTGCCCGCTTCTACCGCCGTTGCCAGCGCGAGCAGCGCCACAATGGTTTTGCCGGACCCCACATCGCCCTGCAGCAACCGGAGCATGCGCTCGGACGCGGCCATGTCCTTGAGGATATCGGCGACGGCGGCTTGCTGCGCGAGCGTCAGGGAGTAGGGCAGGGCGGCGATGATCTTGGCGCTCGCGCACCCAGTGCCTTTCAGCGGCCGTCCCGCTGCGCGCTTCATGTGGGCGCGCACCAAGGTGAGCGCCAGTTGATTGGCGAGAAGCTCATCATAAGCGAGGCGCTGGCGCGAAGCACTATCAGGCGAGGGCTGATCAGGATGGTGGAGTGTCCGCAGCGCCGTGGCGAAATCCGGCCAAGTGTTGCGGGCGCGGTAAGCCTCATCCTGCCATTCGGGGAGGGCGGGAAGCTGCTCCAGGCCAGCGCGAATGGCGCGGGCCAGAATTTTCCCCGACAGTCCCTCGGTCAGCGGATAAACCGGTTCAATCAGCGGCAGCTTGTCGAATTCTTCCGCTGTCACGATATGATCCGGATGCGGCATCTGCGGCTCGCCCGCATACCACTCGATATCGCCGGAGATAAACCGCCGCTCGCCCTCGGGCAGCGAGCGCTTCAGATGATCGGCATGGGCATGGAAAAACACCAGGTTGAGCCGCCCCGTCTCATCAAACACTACAACCCGGTAAGGCACCCGCTTGTTGAACGGCGGTGGCGGCGTATGTGCGCCAACAGTCGCCTCAATGGTGACCGTGCCCTCGCGCGGCAAATCCCTGATCTTGGGCCGCAGGCGCCGGTCAATGGTGCCGGAGGGGAGATGAAACAATAAATCCACAACCCGCGCCGCCTCGCCCGTCTCATGCGAGGAACGCAGAAAGGCGGCCAAAGTCTTGTCCAACTTGGCGCCAATACCCTTGATGCCAGCGGCACCGGCGAAGAGCGGAGTGAGAATGGCGGGGCGCATGGGGCTTTTTCCCCGGTTATTGGTTGCAGCGCAAGGTGGGATCGGGCAAAGCAGGGCCATGCCGCATATTGTTGCAACACTTGATCCGCGCCGCAGGAAGATTCTCTGGCGGGCTACACACCGGGGCATCCGGGAGATGGATATCCTGCTAGGCGGGTTCGCCCAGGCGCGGGTGGCGGAATTGACGGATGACCAGCTGGGCGAGTTGGAGGCGATTGTGGAATTGCCGGACCAGGAAATGCTGACCTGGGCCACGGGGCAGGTGGCGGTCCCCGTGAAACACAGGTCGGGTTTGCTTGCAGAAATGCTCAGGCACCGGCCTACATAGTGTGGAACGATTTCGATCAGATACGCACCTTGCCGTCCTCCCCCCGTTGCGGGGGTGGTGTCATGCGGCACGCTTGACGGTGGGGGGCCTGGCAGAAGGATACGGGAC
>JANOTU010000532.1:0-4969 GCA_031416515.1 Hyphomicrobiales bacterium | reverse complement strand
CAAGCAGGGCACCAAATCGTCTTACGGCCCGGTCTACGGCCCCATCGGCATTGGCGCCACCTTGCAAGCCGCCAAGAACCATCCGCACATGAAAGCCCCGCTCAAGAAAAATCAGGGGCGCGGCATGGCTTGCGGTTTCTGGTTTAATTTCGGCGGCCAGACCTGCACCGACATTAATGTCGGTGTCGATGGCACAGTGACACTGACGGTGGGCACCATTGACGTGGGCGGCTCGCGCGCCTCCCTCTCCTTGGTGTGCGCGGAAGAGCTTGGCATTCCTTATTCCCAAGTGAAAGCCAATATCGCTGACACGGGCTCCCTTGGCCACAATGACATGACCGATGGCAGCCGCGGCACGTTCTCCTCCTCCATGGCCACGATCTTCGCCGCCCGCAATGTGATCGGCGTGCTTCGCGAGCGCGCCGCCAAGATGTGGGACATTCCTGTGGACGAGGTTATCTGGGAAGACGGCCACGCCAAGGCCAAGGGCTCCAGCAAAGGCAATCTCGCGCCCTTGTCGCTCAAGGAAATCGCCGAGAAGGCCGGCAACACCGGCGGTCCCATCGCTGGCCACAATGAAATCGTGGCCGACGGCGCTGGCGTGTCCTTCGCCTCGCATATCTGCGATATCGAGGTTGATCCCGAAACCGGCAAGACCACGGTGCTGCGCTACACCGTGATCCAGGACGCGGGCAAAGCCGTGCATCCCACTTACGTCGAAGGCCAGTATCAGGGCGGCGCCACGCAAGGCATCGGCTGGGCGCTCAACGAGGAATATATTTATGGGAAGGACGGCCGCCTGCAAAATGCGGGCTTCCTCGATTACCGCATTCCGGTGTGCTCGGACCTGCCCTTCATTGACACGGTCATCCTCGAAATCCCCAATCCCAACCATCCTTACGGAGTGCGCGGCGTTGGTGAGACTTCGATCGTGCCGCCGCTCGCCACCGTCGCCAACGCGATTTCAAATGCAACCGGCGTGCGCATGACCCATGTGCCCATGTCGCCGCCGCGCATCCTGAAAGCCATCGACGACGCCAAGAAGCACTGATGCCCGAAATCCATCTCTGGGGAGCGCTCCGCCCATATGCGGGCGGGGCCTCCTCGGTGGAAATCGACGCCCGCGACATCCGGGAAATGTTCCGCAAGCTGGAGGAACAATACCCGGCCATGGCCGCGCATATTTCCCAGGGCATCGCCGTCTCGATCAACGGAAAAATTTTCCGCGATAGCTGGGACGAGAAGCTGCCACAGGGCGCTGAAATTTATTTGCTGCCGAGAATTCAAGGAGGTTGACCCATGCAACTCAAGGGCATTCACCACCTCACCGCCGTCACCGCCGATGCGCCGGGCAATCACAATTTCTACACGAAAATGCTGGGCCTGCGGCTGGTGAAGAAAACTGTCAACCAGGATGACACCAGCGCCTATCATCTGTTCTATGCCGACGGTATTGGGTCGCCTGGAACCGATATCACGTTTTTCGATTGGCCAGTGGGCCGCGAACGGCGCGGTACCCAGTCAATTTGCCGGACAGGGTTTCATCTGAGCGGTGAAGCCGCGATGAAATTCTGGCAGCAGCGGCTTGGCGGCAGAATCGAAGAGCGGGATGGCCGGCTCACCATGGATTTTGAAGACCCTGAGGGCCAGCGCCTGAGCCTTGTGGATGATGCAGGCGCTGGCGAGTCCCATTCCTGGAGCGAGAGCAGCGTTCCCGCCGAGCACCAGATTCGCGGCCTTGGACCCATCACCTTGAGCGTGCCCGATCTCAGGCCCACCGATGTGGTGCTGACCCAGGTGATGGGCATGGTCCCGGCGCGGCGCTACGGCGACACCCATGTTTACAAGATGTCAGGCGATGGCCCGGTGGCCGAGCTGCATGTGGTGTTGGAGCCGAACCTGGCCCCTGCCAGCCAGGGAGCGGGCAGCGTGCATCACGTCGCTTTTAATATTCCGTCTACGGATTATCAGGCCTGGGCCGCGCGGCTCAAGGACATGCGCATTCCCAACAGCGGCCCGGTTGACCGCTTCTGGTTCAAGAGCCTCTATTTCCGCGAACCCAATGGGATCTTGTTTGAGATCGCGACGGATGGCCCGGGCTTTGCCACGGATGAAGACATGGCGAATCTCGGAAAGACCCTGTCGCTGCCACCCTTTCTGGAAGCAAAACGCCAGCAGATCGAGGCGGGGTTGAAGCCGCTTTAACTTTCTCCCTCGGGAGAAGGGAAAAGCATCACACAAACAGATCGGTCTTCTCGAACTTCAGTACGTCGATCAAGCCGACATCGGAAATCCGCAATTCCGGGATCACGGCGAGGGCCAGCAGGGAGTGCTGCATGAAGGCGTTGTTGAGCGTGCAGCCGCAGGCGCGGATGGCGTTCATGATCTTCTGGGCCTTGACGGCGACGATCTCGGCGCGCTCATCCGACATGAGGCCGGCGATGGGAAGCTCGATGCGGGTTAGTTCCTGGCCCTGGCTCACCACCACAACGCCGCCGCCGATGTCTTTCAGGATGTTGGTGGCCATCGCCATGTCAGACTTGTTGGTGCCCACCACAATCATGTGGTGACAGTCATGGGCGACGGTGGAGGCGATGGCGCAATCGGTATCATAGCCAAAGCCGGAGACGAAGGCGTTGACCACGTTGCCCGTGGCGCGGTGGCGTTCAACCAGGGCGATCTGGCAGACATCGCCGTCGCGGTTCATTTCCACAAGGCCGGAGGCCACACGCAAGCGCCGCTCCAGGGCCTTTGTCGGGGCCTGATTCTCGACAACACCTATCACCTTGACACTGACCTGATTGGCGCCTGCCGGGGCCTCGATGTCAAAATCAGCCGCGACGAGCGCGCGCGCCATGTGAACGGTGTTCTTGGCCGAGGCCGGATAGGCGAAGGCCGGAATATCGCGCGCCAGCATGCCGTGTTCCGCCCAGACCAGCCCCCGCGCCATCACCAGTTCCATGGGCAGCGCCGTCAGGTCAGAGGTGAGGAAGAGATCAGCGCGCCTGCCGGGCGTGATTGAGCCCAACTCGCGCTCCAGGCCGAAATGCGTGGCGGTGTTGAGGGTTGCCATCTGGATGGCGGTGATGGGCTTCAACCCCTGGGCGATGGCATGAGCGACGACGCGGTTCATGTGGCCGTCCTCAACCAATGTGCCGGAATGGCTGTCATCCGTACACAGAATAAAATTGCGGGGATCCAGCCCGCTTTCGGTCACGGCCTTGATTTGCGCCGCCACATCATACCAGGCCGAGCCCAGCCGCAGCATGGCGCGCATGCCCTGGCGCACCCTGGCAATGGCGTCTTCGGCGCGGGTGCCCTCGTGGTCATCAGCGGGGCCCCCGGCAACATAGGCATGAAAGGCGCGGCCGAGATCGTGGCTGGCATAGTGGCCGCCCACCGTCTTGCCCGCGTTTTGCGTGGCGGCGATTTCCTCCAGCATTCTTGCATCGCCTGCGATCACGCCGGGAAAATTCATCATCTCGCCAAGGCCGATGATCCCCGGCCAGGTCATGGCCTCGCGCACCTCCGCAGGCCCAAGTGTGGCCCCGGAATTTTCCAGCCCCGGAGCGCTTGGCACGCAAGACGGCATCTGCACAAAGATGTTGATGGGCAGCCCCATGGCTTCGTCGTGCATGAGCTTGACACCGGCCAGGCCCAGCACATTGGCGATCTCATGCGGGTCGATGAACATCGAGGTGGTGCCATGGGGAATGACCGCGCGGGCAAATTCGGTGACCGTCACCATGCCGCTTTCAACGTGCATGTGGGCATCGCACAGGCCCGGAACCATGTAGCGGCCCTCGGCTTCGATGACTTTCGTGTCCGGCCCGATGGTGTGGGCGGCATCCGGCCCCACATAGGCAAAGCGCCCGCTGGCGATGGCAATGTCCGTACCCGGAATAATCTCGCCGGAATGCACATTCACCCAGCGGCCCTGGCGGATCACCGTGTCGGCGAATGCTCGCCCCATGCACACATCAACCAGCAAACGCCCGCTCTCGGCCCAGGTCTTGAAGTCAGCCATGCCCGTCCCCTCTGAATACGTCCAACGCCTCATCAAGCAGCGCTTCTGATCCCGCGGTCATGACATTACCGCCTTGCGCTGCGTTGCCGCCCGTCCACTCGGCATAGACTCCGCCAGCGCCGGTGATGATCGGGAGCAGGGGGGCGATGTCGTAGGCCTGCAAGCCCGCATCCATGGCGATGTCGATATGGCCCGCCGCCATCAGCGCGAAGAAATAGGCATCGCCGCCATAGCGCATGAGCTGCGCGCGCGCCCGCAGCCGCTCCAAAGCGGCGCGGTCGCGGTAAAGCTCCGGCGCGGTTGTGCCGATGGTGGCGTCTGCCAGCTTCACACCTGTGCGGGCGCGGATGGGATGGGTGGCACCGCGGTGATCGGCCCAGGCGCCGTGCGGATTGCCATAAAACATCTCCCCCACGAAAGGCTGGTTCATCAGCCCCAGCACAGGCCGGCCTTCAAAGCTGAGGCCAATCAGCGTGGCCCAGGTGGGCAGGCCGCAGACAAAGGCCCTGGTGCCGTCCACCGGATCGAGAATCCACGTGAGACCTGAGCGGCTTTCCTTGACCCCGTATTCCTCGCCATTGATGCCGTGGTCGGGATAGCGTTCCTCAATCATCTTGCGCATCACGCGCTCGCCAGCTTTGTCGCCCTCGGTCACCGGATCCCAAACCGGGCCAGCCTTGACATCCACGAGCGTGTTGCGCCGGAAATAGGGCAGGATTTCACGCGCTGATGCTGCGGCCAGGGTGACTGCAAAGCGGGTGAGGTCTTGCCAATCGGGGTCGTCTGTCATGTCAGTTCCGGTCCATTTTTTTCAACTTTAGCCGTCACGGCGCAGTGGTGCCAGTGGCGGCTGGACCACCAAGCCCGGAGCTGGGCCCCAAGGCCCTCTCCTTTCTTCCCCTTCTCCCCTTGCGGGAGAAGGTGGCGAAGCGCCGAAGGCGC
>JANOTU010000531.1:0-3827 GCA_031416515.1 Hyphomicrobiales bacterium | reverse complement strand
GCCTGCTGGATGAGCCAGCTTTCGGCGTTGCCGCCGAAGACCTTGGAAAGCCGCACCGCCATTTCCGGGGAAAGTCCGCGCCGCCCGTTCACCAGTTCCGAGAGCGTGGTGCGCGTGACCCCGAGTGCTGTGGCGGCGCTGGTAATTGTCAGACCCAAGGGTTCAATGCACTGGCGCAAGACAAAGCCGCCAGGGTGAGGGGGGTTCTTCATCGGCATGGCCATTTCCTTTCAATGATAGTCCAGATAGTCAATGTCGGTTGCATCAGAGTCTGCGAAACGGAAAATCACCCGCCAATTGGCGCGAACCGTGACGGACCAAAAACCCTGCCGCGCACCTTTGAGCGGGTGCAGCCGGAAACCGGGCAAATCCATGTCGCCCACTTCACGGGCCGCATCAAGACGCGCCAGAATATCGCGCAGCACACTCACATGCGCAACCGCAAGTCCGCGCGGATCATCCGCCTCGTGCAGGTGCCGCAAACCCGTGTGCCGTATTGACCGTATCAGGGTTGTCTGTAATGCGTTGCGTTACGCGTGTCAAGAGTTGCCGACCAGATCACAATTACCGGAAGGGATGACTTGGATGGTGGCCCTCCCTATATGGGGGAAGTTGCGCTATAATACCCCGCGAGGAGAACACCCATGCTGCATGCCGCCAAGACTGCCCACCGCCTTGATCCTGTCTGGGACCGCATTCGGGCTGAGGCGGAGGAGATTGCGCGGAAGGAACCTGTGCTTGGCGGGTTCATCTTTTCCTCCGTGCTCAATCATGCGTCGTTTGAGAAAGGGCTGATCCACCGGCTGGCCCAGCGCCTTGGCAATGCGGACATTGGCGCTGATCTGGTGGTGCAGGCGTTCGAGGATGCCCTTGATGCCGAACCCGACATCGGGCTTTCGGCGCGCTCTGACATCATCGCCACCTATGAGCGCGATCCCGCCTGCCACCGCTACGTCGATCCCCTGCTCTATTTCAAGGGCTATCAGGCCATCCAGGCCCACCGCATGGCGCACCGGCTGTGGCTGATGGGGCGGAAGGATTTCGCCTACTATCTGCAAAGCCGGTCTTCGATCATCGCCTCGGTTGATATTCACCCGGCGGCGCGCATCGGCAAGGGCATCATGGTGGACCATGGCCATGACATCGTGATCGGCGAAACCTGCGTGGTGGAGGACAATGTCTCGATCATGCAGGGCGTCACCCTTGGCGGCACCGGGAAGGAGTCGGGCGACCGGCACCCGAAAATTCGCCAAGGTGTTTTGGTGGGGGCAGGGGCCAAAATCCTCGGCAATATCGAGATTGGGCGCTGCTCGCGCGTGGCCGCCTGCTCGGTGGTGCTGCATGATGTGCCGCCCAATACGACGGTGGCGGGTGTTCCCGCCAAAGTCGTAGGCGTTGCTGGTTGCGATGAGCCCGCCCGTGTCATGGACCATAATGTTGCGGTGTCGGGCGATTGCGGTTAGACGGGCTTTTTCACCCCCCAGCGGAGTTGCATGCCTTGAAACCCGATGAAATTGCCAAGCTCACCAAATTCATGCGCGCCAAGTTCGAGCTCGCCAGCATCTCCGTGCGCAAGCGCCCGCAAAAAGATGACTCAGCCGAGGTCTATGTCGGCGATGAATTCATCGGCGTCATCTTCCGCGACGACGAGGAGGGCGATCTCTCCTATAATTTCTCCATGGCCATTCTCGACATTGATCTGGAAGACCAGTGACGGTCTATTCCCTGGGCGCCATCACGCCGGACTTGCCCGAGTTTTATTGGATTGCCCCCACCGCCTGCGTCATTGGCCATGTGAAGCTTGAAGCCAATGCCAGCATCTGGTTTGGCGCGGTGCTGCGCGGCGACAATGAGCTGATGCTGGTTGGCGAAAACAGCAATGTGCAGGACAACTGCGTGCTCCACTCCGACCCCGGCGCACCCCTGTCAATCGGCAAAAACTGCACCATCGGCCACCGCGCCATTTTGCACGGCTGCGCCATCGGCGACAATTCATTGATCGGCATGGGAGCCACCATCCTCAATCACGCCGTGATCGGAAGAAACTGCCTGATCGGCGCGGGCGCGCTGATCACCGAAGGCAAGATCATCCCCGACAATTCGCTGGTGATGGGTGCACCAGGAAAAGTCATCCGCGCGCTGGACGCAGAAGCAATTGCAGGCTTGCTGAAAGCGGCGGAGAATTATGTGCAGAACTGGCAACGCTTCGCCAGTGGTTTGCAGAAGCAAACCCAAGCATCATAGAACACGGCCTTCCTTTTGGGTTGCCCAGCGGATTGCCTCCATGATGGCCGAGCGGATCGGCATCCCCGGTCATACCCGAAAATTACTGGCCAAATCCGGTTTTTCACTCAAAAAGCCGTTGCTTGGGGAGAAGCGCTCATCTATTCACGCCAGCACGCAATGAAAGCAAATCCATTGCTGTCACCAAGGAGGACTACCCATGATCAACCGCAGACATTTTATCGCTTCGAGTCTGGCTCTCGGCTTCATCGCCGCCGCTGGCGCAAGCTTCGCCCAGGACAAGGGCATGATCGGCATTTCCATGCCGACCAAATCATCCACCCGCTGGATTTCAGACGGCGAGTCGATGGTGAAGGAATTCACCGCGCTCGGCTACACCGCCGATCTTCAGTATGCTGAAGATGACATTCCGAACCAGTTGGCCCAGATCGAGAACATGGTGACCAAGGGCGCCAAGGTTCTCATCATCGCCGCCATTGACGGCACCACGCTTTCTGACGTGCTGCAAAAGGCCCGCGACGCTGGCATCAAGGTGTTCGCCTATGACCGCCTGATCAGCAAGACTGAAAACGTTGACTACTACACCACCTTCGACAATTTCGGCGTGGGCGTCCTTCAGGGCAACTCGCTGATCGAGGGTCTGAAATCGCGCGGGGCCGGCCCGTACAATGTTGAGCTTTTCGGCGGCTCGCCGGATGACACCAACGCCTTCTATTTCTATGATGGCGCAATGTCTGTCCTCCAGCCGATGATCGACGCCAAGGAAATCGTCATCGTCTCCGGCCAGATGGGCATGGACAAGGTGGGAACGCTGCGCTGGGACGGCGCTGTGGCCCAGGCCCGCATGGACAACCTCCTTTCGGCCAACTACACCGACAAGAAGGTCCACGGCGTGCTCGCTCCCTACGATGGCCTGTCGCGCGGCATCATCTCCTCGCTCAAAGGTGTGGGCTACGGCACGGCTGAGCAGCCCATGCCGATTGTCACCGGGCAGGATGCGGAGCTTGCCTCCGTCAAGGGCATGATGGCTGATGAGCAGTATTCCACCGTGTTCAAGGACACGCGCGAACTGGCCAAAGTCACCGCCAAGATGGTTGACACTGTGCTGAGCGGCAAGGAGCCGGAAATCAACGACACCAAGACCTACAACAATGGCGTGAAGATCGTTCCGTCCTATCTGCTGACGCCCCATTCCGTGGGCAAGGCCGACATCACCAAGATGCTGGTGGATTCAGGCTATTACACCGCCGACCAGATCAACAACTAAAGTCTGAAAGCGACCTTGGTTCCCCTCCCCCCTTGTGGGGAGGGGACGGTTAGAAGAATTTGGGGTATTGCAAGCCATGCAGCCAATTCTCGACATGCGCGGCATCACCAAGACTTTTCCTGGGGTGAAGGCGCTGACCGACGTCAATCTCAGCGTCATGCCCGCGGAGATTCACGCAGTCGTGGGCGAAAATGGCGCCGGTAAATCGACGCTGATGAAAGTCCTGTCGGGGGTTTATCCCGCCGGCACTTACGATGGTGCCATTCATTTTGACAGCGCTGAACGCAAGTTTCACTCCATCGCTGACAGTGAAAAC
>JANOTU010000530.1:0-7005 GCA_031416515.1 Hyphomicrobiales bacterium | reverse complement strand
GCGAAGGCGCGAGCACCTCAGGGTGAGGAAGGCAGGGGCTTCCGATTGACTTGATCTACATTGCATCATACACCGCCTTCATGAGTAAAGAACGCATCTGGCGCGGGCCGACGATTGCGGAGATCGCCAAGGCCTGCGGTGTGGGGACGGCGACGGTTGACCGGGTGCTCAATGGCCGCGCCGGGGTGCGCGAGGTGACCCGCAAGAAAGTGCTGGCGGCGCTGGAGCGCAACGGGGCCGCTGCGCAGCTTCCGCAAAGCACCATCGCCTTCCTCTCGGACTCCGGGTTAAGCTTCAACCGCACCCTTGAGGATGCAGTGAAGGATTACAGCGCGCGGCATGGGGGGCTGGCGTGTCCCTTCACCAGTATCGCCACCGCTCAGGTCGATACCATCAAATTCGCCAATCTGATTGAGCGCACCGCCGAGGAGGCCGACGGGTTGGTGATTGTGGCGCGCGAGGATCTCATTATCAACCGCGCCATCCGCAATGTGGTGGCACGGCATGTGCCGGTGGTGTGCCTCACCACGGACCTACCGACATCGGGGCGGATTGCCTATGTGGGGTCCGACCAGACCAGCGCTGGCGCCACAGCCGCCTATCTCATGGGCCAGGTGGTGGGGGCGCGAGCCAGCAAAATCCTGCTGGTCTACAGCGCCCCCTACCGCGGCCAGGAAGAGCGCGAACTGGGTTTTCGCCGTGTGCTGCGCACCGAGTTTTCCCACCTTGAAGTTGATGAGCGCGTGAACTCCAATGATGACAGCGACTATGTCTACCGCAATGTGGTGCGCTATATCGAAGACCACGGGGCGCCGGCTGGCATTTACAATGTGGCGGGCGGCAATATAGGCATCAGCCGGGCGATTGTTGAATTTGGGCTGCAGGGCAAGACGGTGTTCATCGGCCATGAGCTTAACGCCAATTCGCGGCAGCTGCTGGAGACGGGGGTGATGAATTTCGCCATCGGCCATGATGTCAATGAGGAAGTGGCGCAAGCCATCGCCTGTGTGACGGCCCGGCTCGAAAAGCGCGCCCTCGCAGCGCCAGCCCCGGCGCGCACCCGGATTTATACGAAATATAGCTGCAATTGAACCGGTTTGCGGGCAGGATAAAAAAAAGGAACGCCATCATGAACAAAGAACGTTATTTCATTGAGGCGGACGATGTCGAAACAATTTGCTTCGACTGGGGCACCGTCGCCATCACGGTCTCGCCCAAGACCAGCGGGGCACAAGCGTTCAGCGCCGGGATTGTGGCGCTGGAGCCCGGCGGCGGCCATGCGCGGCATAATCATCCGGGTGCGGAGGAAATCATCCATGTGATTTCAGGCCGTGGCAGGCAGATGGTGGAGGACGAAAACGGCGTTGCCATTTCCCGCGACGTGGGTCCCGGCTGCTCAGTCTATGTGCCGGAGAGCCGCTTTCATTCCACCCTCAACACCGGCGCCGAGACGATGACGGTTTATGTCGTCTATTCACCAGTGGGACCCGAACAAATCCTGCGCACCCTGCCCGGCGCCAGGATCAATCCGCCGCAGCGCGCCGGGAAAGACTGACCATGAATAACCGCGCCAGCATCATCGCCGGATTTCGCGCCCAAGTGGCCAGGGGCATTGCCATTGTGGGGGCGGGGGCGGGCACTGGCATATCGGCCAAGTCCGCCGAGATGGGCGGTGTTGATCTCATCATCATCTACAACTCGGGGCGCTTTCGCATGGCGGGGCGGGGCTCGCTGGCCGGGCTCATGCCTTATGGCGATGCCAACCAGATCGTGGTTGAGATGGCCGCTGAAGTCATTCCCGTGGTGAAGAGCGTTCCCGTGATTGCAGGTGTTTGCGGCACCGACCCCTTCCGCAACATGGGCCGCTTTCTGAAGGAGCTCAAAGAACTGGGCTTTCGCGGAGTGCAGAATTTTCCGACGGTTGGTTTGTTTGAAGGCCGCATCCGCGCCAATCTGGAAGAAACCGGCATGGGCTATGACAAGGAAGTGGAAATGATCCGCCTGGCCGGCGAGATCGATCTCTTCACCACGCCTTACGTGTTCAACGCGGAAGAGGCCAGGGCGATGGCCAGGGCTGGCGCTGACATGATCGTAGCCCATGTGGGCACAACAGCGTTGGGCGCCATTGGCGCCAAGGATGTGATGAGCCTTGATGAATCAGTTGTGCAAATCCAGGCGATGCTTGATGCGGCGCGCAGCATCAATCCAGACGTGCTGGTGATCTGCCACGGCGGCCCCATCGCCACGCCGGAAGATTCGCAATATGTGCTGAGCCGCGTTCCCAAACTGGCGGGCTTTTACGGTGCCTCAAGCATGGAGCGCCTCCCGGTGGAGACCGCCATCGCGGAAAATGCGCGGCGTTTCAAGGCGCTGAAGATCGGGTAATTGCAACAGGTGTCTGAAGCGATGACCCTTGTCATCTCAGGTCACTGTGAAGCGCGAGCCTGCGATGGCGGCGCGGTCGATGGCTTTGAAATCCCAGGCGATGCCGAGGCCTTCATCATCTGAGGGAATGGCATGGCCTTGCTCCATGCGCATGGGTTTTTCGGTGAGGGACCCGAGCTGCGGGATGTATTCAACCCAGCGCGCATTGGGCACCGCCGCACAGAGGGAAACATGCAGCTCCATCAGGAAATGCGGGCAGACGGAGATGTTGAAGCATTCGGCGAGATGGGCAACTTTCAGCCAGGGCGTGATGCCGCCCACGCGGGCCACATCAACCTGCACGATGGAGCAGGCCCCCTGTTGCAGATACTCACGAAAATGCAGCGGGCTGTAGAGGCTTTCGCCCACCGCAATGGGCAGTGTGGTGCTCTGCGAGAGGCGCGCATGGCCGCCGAGATCAGCAGCGGTCAGCGGTTCTTCCAGCCAGGCAATGTCGAGCGGGGTGAGGCAGCGGGCGCGCCTGATGGCTTCATCGATGGTGAAGCGCTGGTTGGCGTCGGTCATGATTTCAAAGGCTGGCCCAACAGCTTTGCGCACCGCCTCCAGCCTTGCCACATCCTCAGAAACATGGTTCTTGCCGATCTTGATTTTCGAGCCGCCAAAGCCTTGCGCCTTGGCCTTGACGGCATCATCCACAAGCGCTGACGTTTCGAGGTGCAGCCAGCCGCCTTCAGTGGTGTAGAGCGGAATGCGCGATTGAGCGCCCCCGGCCAGGCGGTGCAGGGGTTCGCCGTGGCGGCGGCATTTCAAGTCCCACAATGCGGTGTCAATTGCCGCAAGGGCCAGAGATGTGATCGCCCCAACCGAAGTCGCATGGGTGAGGAACAGAAGATCGCGCCAGATGCGCTCGGTCTCGGCGGCCTCGCGCCCAATAAGGGCAGGCGCCAGTGTGCGCTTGATCAATTCCATGATCGAGGGGCCGCCAGTGCCGATCGTATAGGAATAACCGGTGCCGACACCGCCATCGGCGTCGTAAATGCGAATGATCGGAGTTTCCTGGCTGACGAAGGTTTGAATGGCATCGGTGCGTTTGACCTCGGGCACGAGATCAACCATGAGTCCTTCTATGCGGGTGATTTTTGCCATGGTCTAGTTCACCCTGCCAGCATTGACGGCGGCCAGCGTGTGCATCACGCCGCGCAGTTCTGCCAGGCCCTTGAGACGGCCAATGCAGGAATAGCCGGGGTTCACCTTCTTGCCAATGTCATCAACGATCAGATGGCCGTGGTCAGGCCGCATCGGAATGACGCGAGTGCTGCGTTTCTCCTCGACCAGCAAGGCCGCGACAACGCCGACCATGTCGGTATCGCCGCCCAGATGCTCAGCCTCGTAGAAGGAACCATCCGCTTCCCGCGTGGTGTTGCGCAAATGGGCAAAGTGAATGCGGGGACCAAATTCCTTTGCCATGGCGACCAGATCATTGCCGGGATTGGCGCCGTAAGAGCCGGTGCAGAGGGTGAGGCCATTGGCGGGGTTGTCCACAGCCTCGAGCAGCGCGCGCGTATCCGCAGCGGTTGAATTGACCCGCGGCAGGCCGAAGAGCGGAAAGGGCGGATCATCGGGATGAATGGCGAGACCCACGCCCACCTCTTCGGCGACAGCGGAAATCTCGCCCACAAAAGCAAAGAGATGCTGGCGCAGGCCCTCCACCGTGATATCGCGGTATTCATCAAGCTGGCGGAGGAAGCTGGCGCGGTCATAGATGGTCTCGCGCGCTGGCACCCAGTCAATCAGGTTGCGCTCAAGTTCGGCCATTTTGCTCTCAGGCCAGGAGGCCAGGCGCAGCTTTGCCGCAGTGAGCCGGGCTGGCGGATGATCAGCCTCGGCATTGCGGCGCTTCAGGATCAGCGCGTCATAGGCGCAGAAATCCACCATGTCGAAGCGAAGCGCTGTTCCACCATTGGGCAGCGGCCAGTCGAGATCAGTGCGGGTCCAGTCGGTGATGGCCATGAAATTATAGCAGATGGTCTTGATGCCAGCGCGCGCCACGGCCCGGATCGAGGCCTTGTAGTTGTCGATGTGCTGACGATGCGCGCCACTTCTGGTCTTGATGCATTCAGGCACGGCAATGCTTTCCACCACGTCCCAGGTGAGGCCCGACGCCTCGATGAGTTGTTTACGCTTTTGCATCTCGCCGTCCGTCCAGGCCTCGCCCCGGTTCATGTGATGCAAGGCCGAGACGATGCCGCTGGCACCCGCTTGCCGGACATGGGCAAGGGTCACAGGATCATCAGGGCCGAACCAGCGCCAAGTTTGTTTCATGGGGCAAGCCTCCTCAAGGTTTCGCCAACGCCAATACGGATGAGACTGTCGAGAGCGGTTGTCACAGCCGTGGCGAAAAGCTGATTGTCCCTCAAGTCTTTGCCGAAAACCGGCTCGACCGCAAGCAGCGCCGGAGCCAGCCGCGCGGCGTTGAGGCCTGCGGCATCAGCCCGGGTCCGCAAGTCACCGCGCAAGGGATCGCGCACATCGATGGCACTGCCCTTTTCATCCACGCCCGTTACATAGCGCATCCAGGCGGCGACACCGAGGGTGAGACAGGAAATATCAGCTTGTAGGGCCAGGCGTTCCCGGATGGTGGCGAGCAGGCGTTGCGGCAGTTTCTGCGATCCGTCCATGGCGATCTGCCAGGTGCGGTGGCGCAAGGCCGGATTGCGAAAGCGCCTGAGCAGGGCCTTCTTGTAGGCCTCGACATCAAATCCGGGCGGGGCTTTCAGGGTGGGTGTCACCTCATCATGCATGAGTCGGGCAATATAGGCGGCGAGTGCGGGATCGGCCATGGCATCGGCCACAGTTTCAAACCCTGCAAGACAACCCAGATAGGCGAGCGAGGAGTGCGCGCCATTGAGCAGCCGCAGCTTCATGGTCTCGAAGGGGGCGACATCGGCAACAAAAGTCGCGGCCCAATCCGGGCGGGTTTGCGGGAAGTGGTCCTCAATCACCCATTGCCTGAAGGTTTCTGTGACCACGGGCCAGGCATCATGAAGCCCCAAGGCGGCGGCGATGCGGGCGCGGTCCTCATCAGTGGTGGCTGGCACGATGCGGTCAACCATAGTGGACGGAAACGCCACCTCCCCTGCGACAAAGCGGCCAAGCTCCTTGTCTTGCAAGGCTGCGAGCCGGCTCACGACTTTCCGAACCGTATGGCCGTTGGCAGGAAGATTGTCGCAGCACAGCACGGTGAATGGAGGAAACCCAAGGCGGCGGCGCTCAGCAAGCGCTGCGGTGAGAAATCCCGGCGCTGAGCGCGGGGCTTCTGGGTGGGCTATATCATGGCGCACATCGTCATGGTCCTCATTGAGTTCACCCGAGGCTGGATCATGGGCATAGCCCTTTTCGGTGACAGTGAGGGTGACGATTTTCACCGAAGGACGGCACATCGCGGCAATCAGGGCGCGCGGCTGTTGCGGGGCCACGATCACATCGCGCAAGGCCGCAATAACGCGCAAGCGCTCGCCTGCTTCATCGCGCTCAGCGAGTGTATAGAGAAAATCCTGGGGAGCCAGCGCCGCGCGGGTCTGAGCGCCACGCAAGCTCGCCCCCACAATGCCCCAGCGCCGGTCGCCGGACTTCAGAACATCGTCGGTGTAAGCCGCCTGATGCGCCCGGTGAAACGCTCCCACGCCCAGATGCACAATGCCGATGTCGAGATCATCCGGATCGCAAGGCAGCTTGGCGGTTGCGCGGGAGAGTGTCTGCATGTTCACGACAGTTCAATATGCAACCTGCGCCCCAAGGCGCTCGCGGCGCGGCGGAGCGTGGCCAGCGTGACAGAAGGGATATCAGGATCAAAAAGCCGGTCGAGCTGGCGGCGGCTGGTCTTCATTCGCGTCGCCATCTCGGTCTTGGTGATGCCCTTCTCCTTCATGGCAGCGGCCAGTTGCTCGGCGATGATTTCCTTGATGGCGTGATCTTTACAGGCTTCCAGCATGCCTTGGCTGGCAAGGAATTCGTCAAGCGTCTCCTTGCTCACGCTGGCTTTCTTTTTTGCTTTTTCCATCATGTCACCCCTCGTTTGCGTTTAAGGGCAAAGTCAAACCGTGCAACAGGATCATGTGGCCCTCGCCCCTGCAGAATATCGCCTGCGCGATCCGGTTGCTGTCGAGACTACTACGCAACTCCCAAAGGCCTTGGCCAATGGGTGCGCAGTGTGGACAAGCGGCGGTCAGCATCAGGCAATTCCAGAATCCATTCTCGAACCGGATTGCGGCCATCTGAGTTTGCATAGTACCGGAAGCCTCCATGTCGGGTCGGTCTCCCCCCTGCGGGGCTAAGGCATGCACACATCTTTTTGGTATGCGCGCAGAAAGGCGCCTGTCCTTTTTACCCTCTCATTTGGGAGAGGGAGGGGCCCATTGCCCGTGGCACATGGGAGGGTGAGGGACCACCGGTATCACTAGTTGGGCTGCGGTGCCCCCTCATCTTCCCGTCGCAGACAAGAACGACGGGCCCCTTCTTCTCCCAAGGGAGAAGAGAAGAAGGCAATTCACGCCCGCACAAGATATGTGACTCCCTTAGCCCCGCAGGGGGGAGGGAGACCGACCGGTCATGTTGGCTGCC
>JANOTU010000529.1:0-1880 GCA_031416515.1 Hyphomicrobiales bacterium | reverse complement strand
CCGCAAGCGCGCGAGCATGTCGTCACAGCGCTGGCTGCCGCAAATCGGGGCGTCGCCACCACCAGGCAATTGATGACATTTGCCAGGATGGGCGATCCGATCGTCGAGGCTGTCGAGACCGCAGCCTTGGTCCAAGGCCTGACGCCGATCCTGCGCCAATCCTGTGGTCCGGGAGGGGCTCTCAGCGTGAACGCGCCTCTGGAGACCTGGCCAATCATGTCTGATGCGGCCCAACTTGAGACAGCGCTTTTGAATCTGGTGATAAATGCCCGCGATGCCTCGCCGCAAGGCGCTGAGATTCACATTGCCACCAGCAACATTCCCGCCGCGCAGGATATCCCTGACCTCGCAGCACCGGGCACACGCGGCGATTATGTTTGCATTTCAGTCAGTGACAAAGGCCAGGGCATTCCAAAATCGATCATCGACAAGATCACAGAACCTTTCTTCACCACCAAGAAAACCGGCAAAGGCACTGGCCTTGGACTGAGCATTGTCAACAGTTTCGCGGAGCGTTCGGGAGGCAAACTGAGCGTCGCCTCGGAAGAGGGGGCGGGAACGACGGTCAGTCTATACCTGCCGCGGCTGCCGGTGGGCGCGGGCCTCAGTTCTCATCCATCTTCAGCGCTGAAATAAAGGCTTCCTGCGGGATTCTGACCTTGGCGAACCGGCGCATTTTTTTCCTGCCCTCTTTTTGCTTGTCTTGCAACGGGACGGAGACATGGCATAAAACAGAAAGGCGGCGCTGCGTTCCGCCGCCTGCTTGTAAAACCGATAATTCTCCAGCTCGATCATCTCGGCGCGCTGGCATTTCCTGTTCGGTGAGATTGGAAAAACTCTTCATCGCATCAGATTAGAATGATCCCAATCTATGGTCCGCGGCTTCTTGGCTGCTCAAGACTCGCGGTGCCCGCGGAACTTGACCAGATCAAGCGCCAGCGTTGGCGTGTCAACCGGCAGGCGGATGAAACCATGATGCAGGTAAAATGCTTCCGCCGCCTGTGATATCGCATGCACCACAAGCAGCCGCGCCGG
Organism: Hyphomicrobiales bacterium; assembly: GCA_031416515.1. GTDB lineage: Bacteria > Pseudomonadota > Alphaproteobacteria > Rhizobiales > Aestuariivirgaceae > Aestuariivirga. The sequence goes on along the minus strand of JANOTU010000529.1, from coordinate 845 downwards.
TACTTCGCGGGCGGCGCGCTCCGAGCGGCGCACCGCGTCATGCAGCAGTGCGCGGCCCAGGCCCTGGCCATGCCAAATGCTGTCAATTGCCAGCCTGCCGAGAATGACAGCTGGAATTTGGCGCGGCATGTTGCGGCGCATGGCGCCGCTGGCTTCCTGATTGAGGATTTGCCCCATGCAGAGCGCATAGTAACCGGCAACGCGCTGCGAGTCTTCGAGGCAGACCACATAAGTCTTGCTGGCGGCAAGCGCCATGTTCTGCAAAGCGCGCTGGCGCAGCCAATTGTCCAGAACCGGCTCCCCCGACTGAAAATCTCCAGGCTCATGCGCCGCTGTCAGTGGTTCAGGCGCGGAGAACAGTGGTTGCGGGGCTGTCACTCAGGCCAGCGGGATTTGGCTGCTTTGAGCCGCTTGAACCCCTCGGCCTCCTGGCTGGTCAGTGGCGCATCCAGCCGGTCCAAAATCTTCCGGAACGTCTTGGCATCGGCGAGAATGGTGGTCTGGTCAAGCAGAACATTCTTGGCTTCATTGAGGGCGGAAGCCATCATGAACTGCGAGCGATTGGCGCCGATCAAGGAGGCGGCGCGATCAATCAAAATCTTGTCCTGCGGGCGGGCACGCAGATGAATGTTCACTTCGGCATTGGCTGCGGCGGTTTTCATGGGCGGTATCTGGAGTTTTGTGTTGCGTTTGTCAACACATGAGAATTGCCGTCAATTCTCATCCATCTTCAGCGCTGAAATAAAGGCCTCCTGCGGGATTTCGACCTTGCCGAACTGGCGCATTTTCTTCTTGCCCTCTTTTTGCTTGTCGAGGAGCTTGCGCTTGCGGGAAATATCGCCGCC
>JANOTU010000528.1:0-8423 GCA_031416515.1 Hyphomicrobiales bacterium | reverse complement strand
GACGGCTTATAGCCGATTGAGCGTACGCTGTCAAGGACTATTTTCTACAATGGAGAATCCTATCCTTATAGCCATCCGACGGGCTGCCTTTACGCCGCTCGGCTGGTTTGAGCCAAAACCCGGGGATGATCTCGCTCCCGCCCGTTTTGTCATCCTCATCGGCAATGCCGGACCCGACATGTTCCGCCGCTTTTCCCGAGAGGGTGGCTCCATGGACGACTGGACCCGGCGCACCGTCACCGCGCTCGCCGCTAATCTGGACGCCCATGCCCGCTTCCCCTTCGATCAGCCAGCGCTTCCCTTCCTCACCTGGGCGCGGCGCGGCGGCGCTGGCCACGTCTCGCCGCTTGGCCTCAACATCCATCCCACTTACGGCCTCTGGCACGCCTACCGCGCCGCCCTGCTTTTTCCCGTAGCCTTCGATCTCGCCCCGCCATCGCCTGGCGCTCATCCGTGCGAGACTTGCGTGGGCAAGCCCTGCCTCTCCGCCTGCCCGGTTGGTGCTTTTGATGGCGCGTCCTACAATGTCAAAGCCTGCGCCAGCCATATCAAAGGCACCGACTGCATGGCGCGCGGCTGCCTTGCCAGAAGAGCCTGCCCTGTGGGACAAGCCTACACCTACGCGCCACCACAGGCGCAATTCCACATGCAGGCCTTTCTTGAGGCACGGAGAGAAGATTCATGAAAACCGGTTCCTGCCTCTGCGGCGCGGTCAAATATGAGGTACACGGAGCATTGCGTCCGGTGATCGTCTGCCACTGCGGCCAATGCCGCAAGCAGACCGGCAGCTTCATGCACGCCACCGCCTCTGCGGACAAGGATTTCAAGTTGGCGGCGTCGCGCAGCCTCAAATGGTTCCGCGCCAGCGCCAGCGCGGCGCGGGGCTTTTGCGCTGAATGCGGCTCAGTGCTGTTCTGGAAGGGCGACGGCCTGGACTACATCTCGATAACCGCAGGCTCCATCGACGGCGCCACCGGATTGGAAATCGAAGGCCACATCTACTGCGCCGATGCCGGGGACTATTATGAAATCACCGGCGGTGATTACCAGCTTCAGCAATGGGAGGCCAAAACACCGCCAAGCTCGCCGTAACCTGTGAACCGGTATTCATAGGCCAGCCCAAGCTTGGCTGCCGCCGCCTCCGCCTTCTTCGCCAACGCAGCATCATCCGTCTGCGCCAGATAAACAATCTTGGTGTAATTGCCGAAATACATCGGCAACAGTTCCGGATGCCGGTCCATCCCCAAACCCGCCCATATGAGCTTGTCGAAATGCCGGGCAAGATAATCGGTCAAATAAAACGAGGTGAATTCAGCATCGGCCCGCGCCGCGAAATTCGGGTTGCCGGAAAAGAACGCATAGCAATGCGGGCCCGCGATGCGCTCCACACCTTCCTCCGCCAGCATCTTGTCGAGAAGACCGCCCGTGCCGCAATCGCCATAAAGCACAAAGATCGATTTGTAATGCCCGCGCCCCTCGCGGATTTTCTCCCGCACACCCGGCACAATCTTCTCCGGCGTGTTGTGCCATTTGGCGGGCAGGCACTGGACATCAAACGCCGTCCAGCGATTGCGCTCAATCAAATCCACAATCTCCCTCGCCAGCGCCCCGCAGGCAATCAAGAGCACGTCGCCCTGGCCGGGCGTAAATGCAAACTCCTCCGATGGCTTGAGATCAACTGTGGTCATCCAGTCAACTTAGCTTCTTCTTGCCCAAAATCAAATTATCTGATAATCTGAAAATCAGAGGAGCCCATGACCCGCATCACCGCCACCGAAGCCTCCCGCAACTTTTCCGACATTCTCAACCGGGCGCAATATCGGGGCGAGAGTTTTGAAGTCACGCGCGCTGGCGAGGTCGTGGCGCACATTGAGCCGGTTCGCCGCAAGACGATGACTGTTGGCGACTTCCAGAAATTTTGGGCAACTCGGAAACGGCTTGACCCTGAAGACGCAATCCAGTTTGAAAAAGACTTGGAAGAAATCAGAGCCAGCGCGCCGGCGGCCCCATACAAATGGGACTGATCATCGACACCAGCATTTTCATCAAGGCTGAACGCGAGGCAAGAAGTGATCTCGCAGAACTCATCCCGATCAATGAAACTATTGGCCTGTGCACGATCACTGTGTCAGAGCTTTACGAAGGCGTGCACTTGGCGCCGAACGCCAAGCGGGCGGCGGATCGCCGAGAATTCATTGAGCAGTTTGTATTCGTGTTCCCTGTCTTCGATTTCAACATGAAATTTGCCCTTCAACACGCCGAACTCCGCGCCCGGCAGCGCCAGCGGGGCAAGATGATTGGCGCGCATGATCTCATTATTGCGGCCACAGCACTCAGCCTTGGCTGGGAGGTGCTCACATTCAATGTCGCGGAATTTTCCCAGGTTGAGGGCCTGGGCGTCAAGACGCCTTGAGCTGATTATGCTTGCGCAGCATGTAGCTCTTCGCGGTTTCCACCGCCACGGCGGCGTCTCGGCAATAGGCGTCGGCGCCGATGGCTTTGGCGAATTCTTCGTTCAAGGGTGCGCCGCCGACCAGCACGATGTAATCATCGCGCATGCCTTTTTCCTTCAGCGTATCGATCACTACCTTCATGTAGGGCATGGTGGTGGTGAGCAGCGCTGACATGCCGAGGATGTCGGGCTTGTGCTCTTCAATGGCGGCCAGATACTTCTCTACGGAGTTATTGATGCCAAGGTCGATCACATCAAAGCCAGCGCCCTCCATCATCATGCCGACGAGATTCTTGCCGATGTCGTGAATATCGCCCTTCACCGTGCCGATCACCATTTTGCCCTGGCGCGGCGCACCCGTGGCGATGAGCAAGGGGCGGAGGATGAACATGCCAGCTTTCATGGAATTGGCGGCGAGGAGAACTTCCGGCACAAAGAGAATGCCATCGCGGAAATCAATGCCGACAATGCGCATGCCTTCAACCAGCGCCTCGGTCAAAACCTTGTAAGGCGTCCAGCCCCGCCCGAGCAGAATGTGAACCGCAGCTTCCACCTCTTCCTTGAGGCCGTCATAAAGATCGTCGTGAACCTGCTGGACGAGATCCTCGTCATTGAGGGAGTTCAGATCAAGTTCGCCTTCATCGCTCATTCTCGTGTCTCCGGCGGAATTCCGCATGCATTACAATAGCGCAAGGCCGCAGAAACCCCGGCCCTTGCGCGACGCCCACTTGCCGGAAAGCGACGAATGAGGCAAGGGGAAGCCATGGCTTTCAAACTTGGAATTATCGGGTTGGGGAAAATCGCCCAGGACCAGCATCTGCCGGTGGTGGCGAAGAACCCGGATTTTGAACTGGCGGCGGTTGTGAGTTCACGGGGCGGTGACGGGCCGCCGCGATTCAAAACCCCGGCAGAGCTGTTCGCCAGCAATATCAAGCTCGATGCGGTGTCGTTGTGCATGCCGCCGGAGCCGCGCTTCAACATCGCCCGCGATGCGCTCAATGCGGGCTTGCATGTGCTGATGGAAAAGCCGCCCACGCCGACGATTGGCGAATTGGATGCGATCACCGCACATGCGGGGAAAACAGGGCGCGTTCTTTTCACCACCTGGCACTCGCAATATAACGCCGCCGTGGATGAGGCGCAGCGGCTTCTCAAGGGCAAAACCGTCACCAAGCTGCATATCAGCTGGAAAGAAGACGTGCGCCATTGGCATCCCGGTCAGGACTGGATTTGGGAGCCTGGTGGCTTTGGTGTTTTTGATCCCGGCATCAATGCCTTTTCCATTGTCACCAAAATCATGCCCCATCCGATATTCGTCTCCGAGGCCCGCCTCAGCACCCCGCGCAACAAATCAACCCCCATCGCGGCCACAATAAGATTCAAATCCTCCGTAGGCGGACAATCCGATCTCACCGCCGACCTCGACTGGCGTCAAACCGGCGAGCAATCCTGGAACATATCAGTCTCCACCAGCGATGGACTGGAACTGAGCTTGCGCAAGGGCGGCACCGAGCTTTTTGTTGGCGGCAAGCAAACCATCGCCGAACCTTCAGAGGAATACGAAGCCATTTACCGCCATTTCGCGGCGCTTCTGAAATCCGGCCAAAGCCACATCGACAAGGCCCCCCTGCAACTCGTCTCCGACTGCTTCATGCTGGGACGGCGCGTGGATACGGAGGCGTTCGTCTAACCCCGCCGCCGCTCGCGCCGTGCCGCTCCATCGGCTGCGGTGTCGACGCCCTTGGCCAATACTGATACCGGGCCGAGGCGCTGCTCGATCAATTCCACGGATGGCCGCGCGCCCTTGGTGTAAGTCTCCAGCGCTTGTCGCATCGCCGCCAGATGCTCGGGGCTGGTGCCGCAGCAGCCGCCGATGATTTTGGCGCCGGCATCGAGCGCCATGCGGGCGTATTCGGCCATGAGTTCGGGGGTCCCGGAATAGTGGATATGGCCATCGGCGTATTGCGGCACGCCGCAATTGCCCTTGGCCACCACGACTGCATCGGGGCGCGAGGCTGATATCCCCAAGACAGTGGCGATCAATTCCGAAGCCCCGACGCCGCAGTTGGCACCGATGGCAACGGGCTGGGCGATCAGTGTCGCAGCTAGCTCGCCAAATGCCTTGGGGGTGATGCCCATCATGGTGCGGCCATTGGTGTCGAAGCTCATGGTGGTGACAATCGGCAGGCCGGCTGTCGCAGCGCCCTCAACGGCGGCGCGGAGTTCCTCTTCTGAAGACATGGTCTCAATCCACAACACATCGACGCCGCCTTCCTTGAGCGCCGCAGCCTGTTCAGCGAATGCCGCGACACCTTCCTCGTGGCTCATGGCGCCAACTGGCTGGAAAATCTCGCCGGTCGGCCCCATTGAGCCCGCCACATAGACCTCCCGGCCTGCGGCATCAGCTTCGGCGCGGGCATTTTTCGATGCGGCAAGGTTGATTTCGCGCACCTTGTCCTGGTCGTTATGCAGCTTCAAGCGGTGCCGATTGCCGCCGAACGAATTGGTGAGGATGATATCGGCGCCAGCCGCAATGAACTGGCGGTGCAAGGCGCGAACCCGTTCCGGATGCTGAAAATTCCAAAGCTCCGGCGCATCGCCGGACTGCAGCCCCATCTGGAAATAATTGGTCCCCGTGGCCCCGTCAGCCAAAAGCCAGGGGCGGGTTGCGAGCGCTTCGGTGAAGGAATGATGTTTCATGAGTGCCTCTGAAAGAATATATAAAGAAATCTTTATATGAATTTCCTGTGGAATTCAAACAAGAATTCGGTCAATCAGGCTAAAGAAGCCACTCAAGGGTCCTGATTTTGGAAAAGCAAATACTGCCTGGCAATGAAGAATTGAAAGTTTTACTTTCTCACGGCGAATCGGAGCGTGTTGAACGCAAGGAAAGCCTTTCCCAGGATGCGGCTACCAAGATACGGGAAGCAATATGCGCCTTTGCCAATGACTTGGCAGGAACGGGAAGAATCGGAATTGTGTTTGTTGGCGTGAAAGATGATGGCCACCCCAGCGGGTTAGCGATTACCGATGATGTGTTGCTGCAACTTTCCAACATGAAAACCGATGGCAACATTCTACCCTTACCCACGATGACACTCCAGCGGCCATTGTCTGGAGGTTGAAGGGCAAGGCATGAACGTTCCGGTTCTTACATTCTTCAACAACAAGAGCGGCGTCGGCAAGACATCGCTCGTTTATCATTTGTCCTGGATGCTGAGTCGCCTGGGAATTAAAGTGTTGGTTTGCGACCTTGACCCGCAAGCCAACCTGACAGCGGCCTTTCTCGAAGAAAGTGAACTTGAGGAGATATGGGACGGAGAAAAAACCGGGATTGCCAATACCATTTATCGAGCTATTGAGCCATTGACCAAGGTTGGCGATATCAAGGAACCGGTGGTCAGAGCAATTTCAGACAGGCTCGATCTGATACCGGGCGACCTTGCTTTGTCTGGATTTGAAGACGCGATCTCGGGTGAATGGTCAAACGCGATGGGCAGCGGAGTTCTCTACCGCCCGTTCCGCATTCTCACAGCGTTCTGGCAGGCAGCGCAGATGGGCGCCAAAAACAGCGGTGCGAATATCATCATATATGATGTCGGCCCGAATTTGGGGGCAATAAACCGCTCCGCAATTCTTTCGTCCGACTATGTGATTGTGCCTTTGGGTACGGACATATTCTCGCTTCAGGGTTTGAAGAATCTCGGCCCGATGCTGCGCCGGTGGAAGGTTGACTGGGCAAAACGCAAGGAGAACTGGCACAATCCTGAATTCAATCTTCCCGTCGGTGACACAAAGCCGATCGGCTATGTTGTGCAGCAGCATGGTGTCAGGTTGAGCCGTCCGGTGAAGGCATTTGACAAGTGGGTCAACCGTATTCCCGCTGTCTATGCTGATATGATTCTTGAAGGCAACGTTTTGCCTGTGCCCGCGACACCGGCGGAAGACCCCAAATGCCTTGCCACCTTGAAACACTACCACAGCCTTATGCCCATGGGCCAGGAGCGCCGGAAGCCAATATTCGAATTGACATCCGCTGATGGTGCGATTGGCAATCATGCTCAACATGTGGCTCAGGCGAAGAAGGATTTTGATCAGCTCGCCAAAAAAATTGCCGAGCGAATTGGCGTCGACTACCTTTTATGAAACGTCACGCCGCCTTCGCCCCGTAGAACAGCGTCACCACATGCTGGGCCTCGGCGAAAAACAGCCAGCGCTCGAAAACGGAGGCGGCCAGCGCCAGAATTGCGGCCAGCAGGCAAAGGATCGGGGCCGCAAGGGCCGCGAGCATGGCAAGTGTCGCCAACGCCAGGAGGATCAAAACCAAATGGCGGAGCTTGTCGGCGTGTTTACGGGCCACCGCGTAGCCCATTTCTTTCTGGATGTAGTTTTCAGATGTGTGCGGCAGTTCCCACTGGCTCACTGAACCGATGCGGCCCAGGCCAGTGGCGGCGTCCATGGTGTGGGTGCGGGGTGCTGAATCGAGATTGCGCCAGTAGAGGTATTTGAGCGCGGCCACGACGAGGATTGCGGCGATGGCCAAAAGCCCCTGGAATATCTGGAAGCGTCCGAAGAGGAAGGCGAGCGCCGTCATCAATGTAGCGCCGGTTGCCAGCGCGAAAGCGAGATAGACGGGCACGGTGAGCGCCTGGTTCCAGGCGCGGATGGTTTTCAAAGTCGAATAGATTTTGGCCGTGCAGAAAACAGTGACGGCGCACATCGCGGCAGTTGCAAGACCGAGGATGCCGATAGACTGTGGCAAGTCGATAACGCCGGACCACGCCGCCGCGAAGGCCAGCGCCACAGGATAAGTCGCAACTGCGGCGACACCTTCGCGCGACAGCCATGATGATCGCCACTGTGAGAAAGCCCGCCAGGCGCGCTCTGGCCTGCCTAAATGGAAGGTTGATGACAACAGGCCCACGGTGATGAGCGCCAGGGCGATGACACTCGTCGCAACCGCAAAACCCATGCTGGAGGCCTGACCGTGATTGAACCCGGTGATGCCGAGAAGCGCCAGAAGGCCGTAGCCTGCGCCCGATGATGTGGTGAAAAGAATAACCGAATAAGCGGGATGCATTCTTAGCCTTCGAGTTTGCCGGAATAATCTGTCATGTCAGCCCGGGCGCCAGTCGTACTGCGGCTCAGTACCTTGTCGGCCCAGGTGAACAGACGATCAAAGGCCGAGCCATCGCCTTTGGGGAGGGAGACGGGTTTCGCGGTTGTGGCATCGCGCCGGGCGCGGGGCGGCAGATACTTGTTCACCGGCTTGTAGCCCATCTCGGGCAGGAGATCATATCCCTCACGCGCCTTCACCAGCTTGGAAACATCCGATTCCGGATCGCCCAAATCGCCAAAATGCCGCGCCCCCGTGGGGCAGGCTTTGACACAAGCGGGCTGGCGGTCTTCGGGTTCCAGATGTTCATTGTAAATACGGTCCACACAGAGGGTGCATTTTTTCATGACCCCGTGGGCATGGTCATATTCGCGAGCGCCATAGGGGCAGGCCCAGGAGCAAAGCTTGCAGCCGATGCAGGTCTCAGGATTGACCAGCACAATGCCGTCCTCAGCGCGCTTGTAGGATGCGCCCGTGGGGCAGACGGTGACGCAGGCCGGTTCCTCGCAATGTAGGCAAGAGCGCGGAAAATGCACAATGCGCGATTGTTCTTGGCCCTGCTCTTTCACTTCATAGCCGTGAATGCGGTTGAGCCAGACGCCGGCGGGGTCGGCTTCATAGGGGCGAACATCGGTGAGGGGGGCGGAATAGCCTTGCGTGTTCCACTCCTTGCAGGAGGTGGCGCAGGCCTGACAGCCGACACAGGTGTCAAGATCGATGACGAGGCCAAGTTTTTTGGCGGAAGGCGGGGGGAGTGAGGTCATGGCAATGCCCTTCTCCCCTCGCGGGAGAAGGTGGCGCGAAGCGCCGGATGAGGGGGCGGTTCAGCGAGCCCCTTCAGCAGTTGTTCTGGCA
>JANOTU010000527.1:0-11830 GCA_031416515.1 Hyphomicrobiales bacterium | reverse complement strand
CCGCGCTCCCAGCGTTTGGTATTTCCGTGACAGGATTTTGTTTGCCCAAAATCATGGTCTGTGGCGTGGATGAGTATACCTGAAGTAGTTATTTCCGGACAGGCTCCAGGTAAAGTGTCACGGAAATGCGGTCATGCGGCGCCATCGGTAGAAGCAGCGGCAAACTTGCGACTTGTTTCAATATCAGGCATAATCCAAACATAATTCAGAGACTTCATATCATGCGTATATCGACTGCGGAACTCATCAAGAATTTCGGCGAAGTGGCCGACAAAGCCCTGAAAGAGCCTGTCACGGTCACCAAAAATGGCCGCGACCGGTTTGTGCTTGTGGCGGCGGAGGAATTTGAGCGGCTCAAGCGCCGCGACCGCCGCGTGGTCCGCATCGAGGATTTCACCGATGCGGATTTGAAGCTCATGGCAGAACAGCTTTCACAAGCGGGCGATCCCGCATTGGATCGTGAACTTGATGGCTGGAAACCGTGACATGGCCGACCCCCGTTCCCGGCCTCGTGATCCGCTATTCCTTTCTCTGGGCGCAGGAAGCAGAAGAGGGCCGCCTCGAGGGGGGTGAAAGACAGGCCCTGCGCCGTTGTGATCGTCGTGAAGCGTCCAGGCGCCTCGGGTCCGCGGGTTGCGGGTTCTGCCCGTGACCCACAGCCCGCCTGAAGAGCCGGGTGGAGCTTTGGAGTTGCCGCAGGTTACCAAGCAGCGCCTTGGACTTGATTCCGAACGCTCCTGGATTGTTCTCGACGAAGCCAATGATTTCATTTGGCCGGGACCTGATCTGAGGCCAGCGGTAAACGGCGATCCGGCGAGTGCCGCCTATGGAGTGCTGCCGCGCGGCTTGATCAATGTTCTGCGGACGAAATTACTGGCGCGGCATCATGGCAAGCGCGGCAAAATTGTTTTGAGAACATAGCGTCCAATCCCCATCGCCGCCGCCAGCCGGGTGGCGCAACTGGCCGCCGGCCTCGCCCTGAGCGCGCGCGATTTCGAAGTGATCTGAGGTGGGTCCCGGCTTGACACGCGGACGGGCTGGGTCACCGGCTCAGGGCGGGTGATGGAGAGCGTGAGGGAAATTCGGCCTCTCACAGCAGGGGGAAAGTCTTTCAGCAGTCCCTTCTCCACGAAGTGGAGAAGGTGGCGCGACGCGCCGGATGAGGTCCCTTCGGCGAGTCCGGGGTGCGCCGGCCGCACTCAACACCGCCCAAGCCCCACTGGCAGTGCTGTTTTCCAGCCTCGGATGCGCCAGCCCAACTCAAGCGCTGGCGTTATTGGGGCCTGCTCGGCGCAGCGGTGTCGCTGGCGCTGATCATCGCCGAACCTCTCCGCTGACATTGACCGGCCGCTAACACCTCCCTAAACAGGCCGTTTTCCAATGAAAGCCTTGAAATATGACCGTCGATCCTGCCCTTCGTGCTGCTGCGTTTGAAAGCAAGGCCTGGCCTTTTGAGGAGGCGCGGAAACTTGTGGCGAGAGCCAAACGCACCGGCCAGAAAGCAGTTCTGTTCGAGACTGGTTATGGCCCCTCCGGCCTCCCCCATATTGGCACCTTCGGCGAAGTAGCGCGCACCACCATGGTGCGGCGCGCTTTTGAAACCTTGAGCGATCTGCCGACCAGGCTCCTGTGCTTTTCCGACGACATGGACGGCATGCGCAAGATCCCCGAGAATGTGCCGGACCGCGCTTTTCTCGAACCCCACCTGCACAAGCCGCTGACCTCGGTGCCCAATCCCTTCGGTGGCGATTTTGCAAGTTTTGGTGATCACAACAACGCCAAGTTGCGCGGCTTTCTCAACACCTTTGGCTTTGACTATGAATTCGCCAGCGCCACCGACTATTACAAGTCGGGAAAATTCGATACCGCATTGCTGCGCGCGCTTGAATGCTTCGACAAGATCATGGCCGTGATGCTGCCCACTCTGGGCACCGAACGCCAGGCCACCTACTCGCCCTTCCTGCCGATCTCGCCAACCACGGGCCGCGTGCTCTATGTGCCGATGCGCCACGTCGACGCCAAGGCCGGCACCATCACCTTCAACGACGAGGATGGCCGTGAGACCACCCTTCCCGTCACCGGCGGCAAGGTGAAACTGCAATGGAAGCCGGACTTCGGCATGCGCTGGTATGCGCTGGGTGTTGATTTCGAGATGTTCGGCAAGGACCACCAGACCAACGCGCCAGTCTATGACAAGATTTGCGAAATTCTCGGGCGCGAGGCTCCTGAACACTATGTCTATGAACTGTTCCTCGATGAGAACGGCCAGAAGATTTCCAAGTCCAGGGGCAACGGCCTCACCATCGATGAATGGCTGACCTATGCCGATCCCGATTCGCTTTCACTTTATATGTACAACCGCCCGCGCGAGGCCAAGAAGCTCTATTTCGACGTGATCCCGCGCGCCGTTGATGAATACGCCCAGTTCCAGAACGCCTATGGCCGCCAGGAAGCGAAGGAGCGCCTGACGAACCCGCTCTGGCACATCCACGGCGGCCACCCGCCCGCACCCGAGGAAGGCGCTGTCTCCTTCTCGCTTCTCCTCAATCTGGCGGCGGTGGCCAATGCCGAGGATAAATCGGTGCTCTGGGGCTTTCTCAAGCGCCACGGATCGCATCTCAGCCCCGAAACCCATCCGCGCCTTGATGCGCAAACCGAATACGCCGTGCGCTACTTCGCCGATTTCGTGAAGCCCAAGAAGAAATATCGTCTGCCGACGGACGATGAGCGAAAGGCGTTGGAGGATTTATCCGCAGCGCTCGGCACCTTGCCGGAGGGATCAACCCCCGAAGCCATCCAGCAAAAAGTTTACGACATCGGCCGCAGGGCTCCCTACCTCACCACCCAGAAGGACGGCTCCGCCGGTGTGGCGCAAAGCTGGTTCGGCATGATCTACCAAGTGCTCCTGGGCGAAGAGCGCGGCCCAAGGTTAGGCTCCTTCGCCAGCCTCTACGGCCTCACCAACACGCGGGCGCTGATCGAGAAGGCGCTGCGGGGTGAGTTGGTGAAAGCTTAACGGCGCGCCATCCTGTTTCCCCTTCTCCCCTTGCGGGAGAAGGTGGCGCGGCACGCGCCGGATGAGGGGGGGCTGTGTAGATTCTAACCCAGCGACGGCAGCATCATTGCAAAGCCTTCGCTCGTGGTCTTGTCCAACCGCGTCTTCAACTCATCATAAATCGCGTGGTCCCTGCCCACACTTCCCATCGGCGGTTTTTCAACAAAGCTGTCCAGCGGCACCAGAACCAGCGGCATGGCTACCGGCAATAACTGCGAGCCGCGGCCCTGTTGCAGTGTCAGCATCAAGCCGTAAAGCTCGCCGGTAATGCCCTGGCGCGACAGCATGGCCATGCGGTGCTGGCCGTGGCGGTTGGTCACCAGATAGATATGGCCCGATTGATGCGGCAGCGACACATAGCCCTGCTGCGCATAGGCCTTGTCGGCGCGCCCGGTTTCGAGGAAATGCAAATGCCCCTGCGCATTGTCCCAGAAAATCCGCGTCTCGTAAGTGTAGATCGTATCGGCCATGCGGGTGGCAGGCCGCACGGTGAGATAGCAGCCCTCCAGCCATTCCACAGCGGCCTGCGCATAAGACCCCATGCTCTCCGGCGCCAATTTGTGCCGTGGTTCTTCAGCGCGGAGAAATTTCAGGCCAAGCGCCTTCTCAATCCTCACCAAGGTTTGATCGGTGAAAGGCCGCTGGCCCGCCAGTGATTTTTCCAGCGACGACAGGCTGATCTTGGCATGATCCGCAAGGCTCGCCCGCGACATGCGCCGCAGCGCCAGCTCCTCCCTCAAGCGCATGATGATTCTGCTCTGGTCTGCCTCCCTGCTGTCTTGCGCCATAAGGAGACTATTCCAGATTCCCGGAAGCCCTGCAACAAGGCTGAACTGTATGTCTTCTTTTCTGTCCCCGTCGCTGGGGAGGAAAGGCAAGCCTTGATCTTCATTGGCATGATGAATTCCTCAGCTGCGCATATCCGCGCAATGTCCAGGTTTTCCAGTCTGATTGTTCATTGCCCAACCGGTGGCATAGTTGCCTGATCTGGGTGGGAACGTCGCGTGTGATGACATGATTTGGCGTCCAGATGCTCCCGGCGGATGATGCGACAGCAACAAGACGCTCAAGGGGCGCTATTGCGGCAGGTCCAAGATTGCCGAGATAATGCCTGTCAAGATCAATGGGTTGGTTGACGTTGACGGGCCCAATTCTGGCCAAAGCCCGCTCCACATTCCAGTCCGCCACCACCGCCCTGAAATCAATCAGTCCACAGATCAACAGCACGGCGAAGGCTGTGCCCAGATTGATGTTCACCAGCCAGCCAGGCCCGCGCCTGGCGATCACACGGGCCATAATGAAAATCAAACCCGCCGCCACCAGCCCCATCCAGATGAGGCCAGAGAGCCGCCACAGGGTCATGCCATAGGCGTCGATATAGCTGAAGGTGCGCTTCACCGATGAGGCCACCAGCAGCACATTCTGCGCCGTCCACAGATAGACCAGCCAGCGCACCGCCTTGCTCGCCTCGGCGCGCGATCCGGGCTGGAGTGCTAAAATCATCAGGGCACCGGCCAAAATCGCCGTGGCGATCAGCGCGTATGCGCCACGGTGAACATATTCCGCATGGCTCATGCCCGCTGGCAGGGCCGCGTCCGACCAGACATAGTTCAGGTCGAGGATGTTCTCGGCCATGAACATTCCGTTGAGCGCCAGCAAGGTGACCGCGACCGGCCCCGGCATGAAGTATTGCGGCTGCCACAAGGCGGTGTCGCCAATCGGCCTGGCGTGGGGCGCCTTCATCTCAAGCACGGCCCGGCCCAGAAAGAACATGAGCACCGTGACCAGCGGCATCCAGCTCGCCAGAAAATCAAGACTGTCGCCCCATGACAGCCGCGTGACCGTGGTCTCAATCAGGGGATTGGCCGTCATCAGCAGCATGCCGAAGATGGCGATGGCAAGAAGCGGCAAGAGCAGATTGGCAACAGTCATCAGGCGCGGATGAATCTGCCGGCGGCGGCGAAGCTTTCGGATGACGTGCAAATCCCTGAATGCCGCGAAAGGCGCATTGCCGAGATTGAGGAGCGCCGCTTTTGCCAGCGCAAACGCGTTGGAAGGCCCATGCTGGACGAGGGCGAATCCCGCTAGCGATAACCACATCACCGTGAGATTGAGCGGCCCGGGCTGGGTGGCCACCGCGAGCAGGGCAACCAGATTGACGCCCGCCGCGACGAGCCTGGCGCGGGTCCAGGCTTGCCCGAATTGGGTCAGCATCAACGCGCCAACCCCAAGCGCCACAACACTTCCGGGCAAGCCATTTTGTGAAACAAAGCCGGTGAACAGGGCGACCAGCGCCACCACCAAAAACCGGATTTCGCGGTCAGAAAGCCTTGAAAATCCCTTGGCCGCGCTGAGAATAGCAACTGTCATTTTTCCATCCCTCATTATTCAACAGGGATGGTTTCCCACAAGCGCGCCACGTAAATCCACCGGCAGTCCTTGCCATCATTTGCCGGAAAATGTGCGGAGACCGGCAAGCAGGCGGGCTGGTCAGCCAGTCGAGCGCAAGGCGTCGAAACTATGGATCCATCCGAACTGCTCGGGGAACCTTGCCAGCGCGTGGTTCCTGCGCTCAACGCCAGCGCCGTCGGGCAGGTGCAGGGCTGTGTTGGTGGCCCAGGAGCTCCGCTGGATCGTCCGTGTGCGGATCTTACGGAGCCGTTCATAGGCCGGGAAGACATCATTGCAGGGATCGCCGGGCGACCGGGTCAGCAATTCTGCCAGGGTCACGGCATCTTCAATCGTTGTGTTGGCGCCTTGGCCCTGATGCGGCAGCATGGCGTGCGCGGCATCCCCGATCAGCACAGCGCGTCCCGCATGCCAGCGGCGGGGCTGCTGCACAGTGAAAAGCCCCCATCTCTTGTCGACCCAGCCCGCCTCAATCATTTCGGTGACAGCGGGATGCCAATTCGCGAAGCTCCGGACAGCCGCGCCGGGCTCTGCCGCGATCACCCATTTTTCGGCGTCTGGCCACGCTTCCGGACCCTCAACCACCGCGAAGAAATTAATGTCCTGCGCCGACTTGCCAATCGCGTAATGCAGCAAGTGGGCATCGGGGCCCATCCAGAACTGCAGCGCCTCCGGATCGGGAAGCGCGCGCAGCTGGCTGGCCGGCACGATGCCGCGAAACGCGCTGGTCCGGGAATAGCGCGTCCCCGGCTTGCCGGTGATGAAGCGCCGGACGAGGGAGCGTACGCCGTCAGCGCCGACCACAATGTTGAACTCGCGTTCCTGGCCATTGGCGAAAGTCAGCCTGATGGCGGATGATGCTGGCTTGAGTTGAACCAGGCGGTGGCCAAAGAACAGGATACCGTCGCCGAACCCCCGGCTCAGGGCCTTCTGAAGATCAAACCGGTGTATGCCGAAGTAAGGTGCGCCAAAGCGCTGCGCGTAATCACCACCACGCCGCACGGGATGGCTGGCGATCTGCTTTCCCGAGCGCCCATCGCGGTGGATCAATTCCATGGGCTCGGTGGCGGAAGGGCGAATGTCTTCCAGCAGGCCAAGGCGCTCCAATTCGCGCGTTGCATTGGCCGACAGGGCGACTGCGGCGCCGATTTCCGCGAGCTCCGCCGACTGCTCGAATATTTCAGGCTCCCAGCCCCGCGCCCTCAGCGCATGCGCCAATACGAGCCCGCCGATTCCGGCGCCGATGATCGCGACCGTTGGCCTCCCAAATGCGCTAATCTGCCACCTGCCCCTACTGGCTGGCCCAGATGATGCGGGCCACCCAGTCGATGTCTTTCATATCGTAGGTCTTGTTGACATGGTCAGGGTTGAAGGAGGCAAGCTCAAGGGTTTTTGCGGTCTGGCGCTGCATGACCTTGGCCATCACCTGGCCGTCCTCAGTGCGCACCACCACGCGGTCGCCCTTGCGCACCGTGGCTGATGGCGAGACGATGATGCGGTCGCCCTCGCGGTATACGGGCTGCATCGAATCACCGGTGATCTCCAGGGCATAGGCGTTGAGGTCGGTCACCCCCGGCACATCGATCTCATCCCAGCTTGAGCCAGCGGGAAAGCCCGAATCATCAAAATATCCGCCCTTGCCCGCTTTGGCCAAACCCAGCAGCGGAATTTGCTTGCGGCGGGGTGGCTGGCCTTTGCGGCCGGTCAGCAGATCGGTGAATTCCTCAACGGAAGCGCCGGAAGCCACAAGCACACGGGCGATGCTTTCCGTCGTCGGCCAGCGCGGACGGCCATCCGGGCCGTTGCGCTTGGAGGGATTGAACGAGGTGGGGTCCAGTCCCGATTTTTTGGAAAGACCCGAAGCCGAGTAGCCGTAGCGCTCAGCAATTGTATCTATGGCGGCCCAAACCTGCTTGTGGCTGAACATGATATGTCTCCTGGATGGCGAATGATTCGCAAATCTTAGGAACGCATACCTTAAATAACGATTATTGTCCAGAACAATTTGCAGGCCTATGCTGGAATCATGACACTGGTATTCAAGATCTGCGCGGCAACAGAATGGGCGGCGGCTGAGGCCGCAGGCGTCTTCAAGGGCTCCGCCATCGACCACGCCGACGGCTTCGTCCATCTCTCCAGCGCGGCCCAGGTCCGGGAGACGGCGGCCCGGCATTTTGCCAGGGTGGACGGCCTGGTGCTGGTGGCCTTCGCGGCAGAGGAATTGGCCGGCCTCAAATGGGATGCCTCGCGCGGCGGGGCCATGTTTCCCCATGTCTATGGCCATCTGCCGGTGCGCCTGGCCCGCTGGGTCAAGCCATTGCCAGTTGCGAGCGGCGCCCATGTCTTTCCGCAAGAGGTCGCATTTTGAGCCTTGCCCGCCTGGCGTTTCCGCTGCTCCGCCCCCTCCTTCACAGGCTTGACGCCGAAACCGCCCATGACCTCACCATCGCCATGCTCAAGCTGCCCCCCGCGCAGCCAGTGCCTGCTGATCCCCGCCTTGGCCTCACCGTATTTGGCTTGAAGTTCCCCAATCTCTTGGGGTTGGCCGCAGGCTTTGACAAAAACGCCGAGGTCCCCGACGCCATGCTGGCGCAAGGCTTTGGCTTTGTGGAAGTGGGCACCGTGACGCCGCGCCCCCAGTCCGGCAATCCCCGCCCGCGCCTGTTTCGCTTGAGCGCGGACCGCGCCATCATCAACCGCATGGGTTTCAACAATGCAGGCCACGCGCCAGCGCTGGCGCGACTCAAAGCCCGCAGGCGCCAAGGCATCGTCGGTGTCAATCTTGGCGCCAACAAGGATTCATCCGACCGCATAGCCGACTATGTGGCTGGAATAGAAGCCTTCTCAGGTGTGGCGGATTATCTCACCATCAATATTTCCTCGCCCAACACACCGGGCTTACGCTCTCTGCAATCGCGGGGCGAATTGCAGGCCCTGCTGACCCGCGTCAATGCCGCGCGCGACCGGCAGGGCAAACGCCCCCCCATGCTGCTCAAGATCGCACCTGATCTTGGTGCCGATGAAATGGCAGACGTGGCCCAAATCTGCGGCAATGGCGCGGTTGACGGCATCGTCGTTGCCAACACAACGCTGGCGCGGCCACATCTCGCGTCAGCTCTTGCCAGGGAGAGCGGCGGCCTCTCAGGTGCTCCCCTGTTTGATCTTTCAACCCGGCAACTGGCCAAGCTCTATCTGTTGACACAAGGCCGCATTCCCCTGGTGGGCGCCGGCGGCATCAGCGATGCGGCCACAGCTTTGGCCAAACTCCGCGCCGGGGCCAGTCTGTTGCAGCTATACTCAGCATTGGTTTATCAGGGGCCAGGTCTGGTCGGCGACATTCTGCAAGGCCTCGCCGCCACAAAATTCAGCGTGGGCAGCGATGCGCACAACTACCAAGGCGACAGCGGCACATAGACATTGAAGATTTTCTCGGTAGCCCCGCTCAACTGCAGCCGGTCCAGCGCCAGATCGAAAGCATCGCGCAAGGCGTTGCTGTCGCGGCGCATGAGGAAGGCGAAACTGCGGCTGAAAGACTCTGTATCAGAATGGGCCCCGCTCAGCAATTTGCAGCAGCCGCGCGAATTAGCACCCGTGATCCAGTAAATCAGCCGCAAGTTATCGCCAAACAGCGCTTCAACCTTGCCAACGCGCAGCGCCTCCTGGGCCATGGCCTCGGTCTGGAACTGCACGATGGTCGAGCCGGTGAAATTGCGCTCCAGCCATTCGGCATGGAGTGTGCCGCTGATTGCGCCAAGGCGCTTGGCTGCGAGGCTTTGGCCATCGCCTGACTGCAACGGGCTGCCGCTGAGCGCTGCAAAACGCCCCATGCTGCGAAACCACGGCCTGGTCATCAGCGCCTGACCCAACACCTGCTCATCAATGCGCAGGCCCGACACAATCACATCGCCCTCGCCGCTGGCGAGAGCACCCAGCAGGCTGGGCAGGGGTTTCAGCAACACTTCGCATTTCACTTTGATCTCAGCACATGCAGCAAGGGCCAGCTCAGTGGACAAGCCCGCTGGCTCGCCTGAGCGCGCCGCAAAACTGAAAGGGGGGAAATCCTGATCCGCCAGCAGCCGCAAGACTTTATCCGGAGGCAAAGCGGGCATGGCCGCAGCCAGTTGCGGTTTACGAAGTTGCGGCAGCCTGTAGCCTGCAGCATCCTGGGCAGTCGCACTCACGACTGCAACCGGAAGCAAGAGAACAGCCATTAAACACAGCCGCAGGATGCTTGTAATATTTACGCTTGGGAGCTTCATAACTTGACAACTAAGTAATCATAATTTTTTGTGTGCCACTGTGCATCTTGTCAAATTCAGCTCCAAACCCGCCAGAACCCCAGGCAGCATAGCGGGTGCGGATGCCGATGTCTTGCCCCGATTGCCGATCTCGGCCATTGCCGATGTCTTGCGGCGTCTTCCCGACGCGGAACTGAATATGGCGCTCCGCAACAAACTACTGCCCATCGTCTCCATGCCCGGATTGAGCCTCTTTGCCGCCTGCAGTGCGGGAGCCAAGGCAGCGGCGCGGTCTTTTGGCATGAGACTGGTGGCCGAGGCCAGTCCGGCGGATTTTCACGGGGGCGTCCGCATCGCCAAGAGTGCGGCATTGCTCAACGAGGCGACCCATGGATTAGCCAGACGTCGCCCGGAGCAATCAGCGTCTCGCCGCCTGACAGGCCCGCAGGCCGCGATCCTGCTGGGCCTCGCCAGCGCTGGCCTTTATGCCGGCGCCACTATGCCGGGGCCCATTGTGTGGTCGGTGGCCAACCTGCTGGCTGGCTTGTTCTTCCTCTCTCTCATCGCCTTGCGGCTTCTGTGCCTGTTGCCGCAGCACAATCATTCCCCGGCAGAACCGCCCGCCCTGTCTGACGCCGACTTGCCGGTCTATTCGGTGCTGGTGCCGCTGTTCCGCGAGACCGCCGTCTTGCGCCAGTTGCTGGGGGCGCTGGGGAAATTGAGCTATCCCGCCCACAAGCTCGACATCAAGCTGATCCTTGAGGAGAACGACACGCTGACGCGCAGCGCCGTGGCCGACATCGTCCTGCCCCAGCATTTCGAGGTGATTGTCGTGCCCGCAGGTCTGCCGCAGACCAAACCCCGCGCCCTCAACTATGCCTTGCATTTTGCCCGAGGCTCCCTGATCACCATCTATGACGCTGAGGACATCCCCGAGCCCCGGCAATTGCGCATTGCCGCCGCCACTTTCGCAAAGCGCCCTGAGACCACCGCCTGCCTGCAGGCGCAACTGGCCTTCTACAACCCCAATGAAAACTGGCTGACCCGGCAGTTCACCATTGAATATGCGACACTGTTTGGCCTGTTGCTGCCAGCCCTGGCCTCCTGCGGCCTGCCGCTGCCGCTGGGCGGCACCTCCAACCATTTCCGTAGCCACATTTTGCGTGAAGTGGGTGCCTGGGACCCTTTCAATGTGACGGAGGATGCCGATCTTGGCTTTCGTCTGGCGCGCGCGGGTTTCCGCACTGAGGCCATTGACAGCCGCACCTATGAGGAAGCCAACATGCAGCTGCTGAATTGGCTGAAGCAACGCACCCGCTGGCTCAAGGGCTTTCTCGCCACCTGGCTGGTGCACATGCGCGCCCCCGCTCAACTCGTGCGTGAACTCGGGGTCAGCGGCTTCTGGGCGCTTCAGGCCTGCACCATTGGCGTCTTCATCTCCGCCTTGCTGCATCCAATCTGCACGGTCGCCACCGCCGTGGTTCTGGCCGCCAACGCCGATGCGCCGGAGGGCGCAAGCCTGATTGCTTGCGGTCTGGCCGGCCTCAACATTGTGGTGCTGGCCGCAGGCTACGCCAGTGCCGCCATCGCCGGCCACAAGGCCCTGCGCCAACAAGGCATCACCGGCTGGATGTTCCCGCTGGCCACGCTCCCCTTCTACTGGCTGCTGATGTCAGTCGCCGCCTGGATGGCGCTCTGGCAGTTTATCACCGCCCCCCGCTACTGGAACAAAACCGAACACGGCCTATCAAACTTCCAAAAACCTAGCAGCCTGTCGGACTGAAACTTTTGCCAGCGTGGGGTTGGTTATTCTCCGGCATTCATGTCCCCGCTTTTCTTTTTCACCGAGGCCACGAAGTGAGAATTGACGGAATCCGAACACGGATTTGATGATGCCGTACACTGGCTCAGCCTTGATCTGCGCCGGGGGTCTTGCCCGCATGCTCATAGGACAAGGCGCTGTGGCGGGCTGGCATGGCCAAGAATCTTGGTCCCCCCGGCCTTCGCCGGGGCAGGCTCCAGCCCAATCGTCCCCATCTTCAAGGCCCCCATCTCGCGGGCCAGCAGCAGGACCTTGACGAAAAGCTCCTCGATATCCTTCAGAAAGCGCCGCCGGAACGTGGCGATG
>JANOTU010000526.1:0-2907 GCA_031416515.1 Hyphomicrobiales bacterium | reverse complement strand
GACCCCTTCGCCGAAATCATCCGCAGCCGCGAACGCCGCAGTGGCCGCGCGCATCAACCCCGATAAAAAAAGCCGCCCCGGATTCCGGGACGGCTCACTTGCAGCAGCAACTGCCGTCAGATGTTGTTCTTGCCCATCTGTTCCGCGATGAAATCAGCTTGGCGGATGGCCAGCGCCACGATCGTCAGGGTTGGGTTTTCGGCGGCACCTGTGGTGAACTGGCTACCGTCGGAGATGAACAGGTTGGCGATATCATGGGTCTGGCCATGCTTGTTCACGACACCATCGGCAGGCTTCTCGCTCATCCGGTTGGTGCCCATATTATGCGTTGAAGGATAAGGCGGGGTGTGGATGGTTCGGAGCGCCCCCACCGCGTCATAAACCGCCGAGCCCTGCTTGAAGGCGTGGTCGCGCATGGCGACGTCATTGGGATGATCGTCGAAATGCACGTTGGGAACGGCCATGCCGTATTGATCCTTCTCGGTGGCATGGAGTGTGACCGCGTTTGACTCCTGCGGCATGTCCTCACCCACCAGCCACATGCCCGCCATGTGGTCATAGGCGTCAAGGGCTGTCGAGAACTCGCGGCCCCAGGCGCCGGGATTAAGGAAGGCTGCCATGAAGGGCAGGCCCAAGGCCAGGGTTTCCATTTCATAGCCGCCGACAAAGCCGCGGTTGGCGTCAAAGCGGGCCTCGTCCTGGATGATCCCCGCCATGGTGGTGCCACGGTAGAAATAAACCGGCTTTTCGAAGGTGGCATAGACCGAGCCAGTCATATGCCGCATGTAGTTCTTGCCGACCTTGCCGGAAGAGTTGGCCAGGCCATCGGGATATTTCGACGAGGCGGAGTTGAGCAGCAGGCGCGGGCTTTCAATGGTGTTGCCGGCAACACAAACAACGCGGGCCTTCTGCACATGCTGGTTGCCGTCCTTGTCGGCATAGACAACACCCGTCACCTTGCCCGAATCATCATGTTCGATTTTTAGCACGTGCGAATTGGCGCGGACTTCGAGATTGCCGGTGGCTTCGCCTTTTGGAATCTCCGAGACCAGCGTTGACCACTTTGCCCCCGATTTGCAGCCCTGGAAGCAGAAGCCGATCTGCTGGCAGGAACCTCGGCCATCGCGGGGCTCGGAGTTGATCGACATGTTGCCGGTGTGGACTTCCTTGTAGCCCAGCTTCTTGGCACCCGCCTCGAGGACCTTGAAGTTGTTGTTGCCGGGAAGCCTCGGGATATTGTTGGTGCCGGTCGTTCCCATCTTGAATTCGGCCTTGTCGTAATAGGGGGCCATGTCCTCGTGGCCAATCGGCCAGTCGAGCAGGCTGGCGCCAGCCACCGCGCCATAGGTGGTGAGGGCTTTCCATTCATGGGGCTGGAAGCGCAAGGAAGCGCCCGCCCAATGGGTGGTGGAGCCGCCCACGGCTTTCACGATCCAGGCGGGAAGCCCGGCGAAATCCTTGGCCACGCGCCAAGTGCCGGAGGTGGTGCGCTTGTCGAGCCAGGAAATCTGGCCGAAGCTGCCCCACTCATCGTTCTGGAAATCCTCTGTCTCATGCCGCCCGCCTGCTTCGAGGCAGACAACCTTGATGCCCTTCTGGGCCAGCTCATTGGACAGTGTGCCGCCGCCCGCGCCTGAGCCTACGACGACGACAACGCTTGAATCAGTCTTGTCAAAAGTAGCCATGTTCTATTCTCCCCTCAGCCGAGCCAGTCGATGTCGGCAAAACCACGATTGATGTAACCGCCCTTGGAAGCACTCTCGCCCTCATATCCAAAGATCGCCCAGACTTCGGGGTTGTTGTAAACGCCGGTGACGAGCGAGCCGCGGATTTTGCCAAAGAAAGCTGGGTTTTGCTTTTCGATTTCCTTGAGCACCGCTACCCGGTCCTCTTCCTTCGCGGCTGCGGCATATTTGCCGAAGCCCATGCGCTCTGACAGGCTGTTGAGCTGCTTGACGCCGTCTTCAAGGGCGGTCTTTGCCGCTGCATCATCCTTGGCGGCGGCATCAAGGCCTTCCATGACCTTGGCGTAGTATTGGTCGCCAAGCTTGTCGTGCGGATAAATATCGCGCGCCATCTTGACCAGCGTCGCGAAGGTTTCAGCCGAAACGGCCACGGGCTCCGCCGCCCAGGCCTTGCCGGTAATCGGCACAACGGCAACAGCTGCCGCCGTCATGCCTCCCGTGCGGAGCAGGGTCCGCCTGGATAGTTTGGGTGTTCTGTCAATCAATCTCATTTTGGGTCCTCCTCAATGTGGTTTCTTGTTATGTGAATCTGCCGTGCCGTTGCAGCACTTCGATTTTATAGCCGTCCGGATCGCTGACAAAGAAAAACTTGGCCATAAGGGCGCCCTCGCGGTGGAATTCCTTGACGGGGTTGGGATTGAGCCCGAGTTTCTCAAAGCGCTTGTGCTCGAAATCAATGTCGCTGACTGTGAGCGCCAGATGGCCATAGCCGGTGCCATGTGTGTAGGCTTCGGCGCGGCCATGATTGATGGTCAGTTCAACTTCGAAATCATTCTCGTCATTCTTGAGATAGACCAGTGTAAAACCATCGAAATCATAGCGGTCCTTTACCTTGAGGTTGAAGGCCCTGCTGTAAAAATCCGTGGACATCGCTTCGTCCATGACGCGGATCATTGTGTGGATGTTTTTGGCCATGTTCACTCCATTTCGCCAGCCAGTCTGGCTCCGGGCATCAACTAAAGCTGGAGCATTTCCCCCGCAAGAACCTTTCTGCTATGAGGGGCAAGACTAAGGGAGTATGATCAATGACCAAGCCGCAAATCGCCGCCACATGGGAACCTTCGCCCAACAATCTGGAGCCGTTCTGGATGGGGTTCACGTCCAACCGGGCGTTCAAGCAGCGGCCGCGCATGGTGGCGCGGGCCAAGGACATGCATTATTA
>JANOTU010000525.1:0-2705 GCA_031416515.1 Hyphomicrobiales bacterium | reverse complement strand
CCCTCATCCGACGCGAGCCACCTTTCGGCGCTCCGCCACCTTCTCCCGCAAGGGGAGAAGGGGAAATGGATCATATCGTTCGAAAGTTGCTATGACGGAACCAGCCTAGAGGCATGTTGGCAAAGGCTCAAGCACCTTGTGAGATTAGCGTCAATTCCTGCTATGGAGGCGCCATGAATGAGATGACCGGCCATGAGCCCCCGGAGGTGCAGCGCGCCACTCCGGTGATGGCGCAATTCCTCGAGGTGAAGGCGGCCAATCCGGGCAGTTTGCTGTTTTACCGGATGGGCGATTTCTATGAGATGTTCTTTGCTGACGCTGAAATTGCGGCCCGCGATTTAGGCATAGCGCTCACCAAGCGCGGCAAGCATCTGGGCGAGGATATCCCCATGTGCGGAGTGCCGGTGCATGCCGCTGATGGCTACTTGCAAAGGCTGATCCGGCTGGGACACCGTGTCGCGGTGTGCGAGCAGTTGGAAGACCCGGCGGAGGCCCGGAAACGCGGCTCCAGGTCGGTGGTGCGGCGCGATGTGGTGCGGCTGGTGACGCCGGGGACGCTGACGGAGGACTCACTGCTGGAGTCGCGCACCCATAATTATCTGGCGGCATTGGCGCGGGTGAAGGCATCGGGTGAGCTGGCTTTGGCCTGGGCTGATATTTCTTCCGGCGATTTATGCGTGATGACCACGGCGCTTCAGCGCCTGGCCGCTGATCTCGCAAGGCTCGACCCCCGCGAGATTGTGGTGGCCGACAGCCTGCTGGGCGAGGCGGTGATTTCCGGCATTCTCGATGATACCGGCGCACCGGTGACGCCGCTGCCCGCCAGCCGGTTTGATTCAAGCGCCGGAGAGCGCCGCCTGAAAGAGCATTTCGCGGTTGGAGCGCTGGATGCCTTCGGCAATTTTTCCCGCGCTGAAGTGGCGAGCCTCGGCGGGCTGCTCGACTATATCTTGCTCACCCAGGTGGGCCGTGTGCCGCATTTGCGCAACCCCCGCCGCGAGGAAGCGGCTTCCGCCCTCCTTGTTGATCAGGCCACCCGCGCCAATCTCGAACTCACCCGCACATTGTCGGGCGAAAAGCGCGGCTCCCTGCAAGCGACCATCGACATGACGGTGACGGCGAGCGGAGCGCGGGCCTTTGCCGAGCGCCTGTCAAATCCCCTCGCCGACCCTGTGGCGATCACAGCGCGGCTTGACGAGGTGAGCTTTCTCATCAGCGCATCGGCCTTGCGGGCTGATTTGCGTTCAAGCCTCGCCCAAATGCCCGATCTCGAACGCGCCCTGGCGCGCCTCACCGTGGGCCGCGGCGGCCCTCGCGATCTCGCTTCAATCCGCGATGGATTGAAATGCGCGACTGGTCTGGCCATGCGCATTGATCAGGACACTGATCTTGCCGGCCTGCCTGCCAACATCGCCGCCTTGCGCGACAGCATGGCCGGCGCCGACCCCGCATTGATCGCCGACTTGCAGGCGGCCCTGGCCGATGAGCTTCCCCACCTTGCCCGCGATGGCGGCCTGGTGCGTGAGGGCTTTCTCGCAGAGCTGGATGAGAACCGGGCCTTGCGCGATGAGACGCGGAAAGTCATCGCTGGCTTGCAGACGCAATATGCAGAGGCCACCGGCGTCAAATCACTGAAAATCCGCCACAACAATATTCTCGGCTACTTCATCGAAGTGCCAGCCCAGCACGCCAGCGCTTTGCCGCCCGCCACTTTCATTCACCGCCAGACGGTGGCCAACGCCATGCGCTTTGTGACCACAGAACTGGCCTCGCTGGAGCAGCGGATTGCGGCGGCGGCTGACCGCGCGCTTGCCATGGAGATGGAAATTTTCGAGCGGCTGGTGACTGCCGTGATATCGCGCAGCCAGTCTCTCTCGCGCATTGCGGCAAGCATCGCTGGGCTCGATGTCGCCGCCAGCCTGGCCGAATTGGCGCAGCGCCGCCGCTACGTGCGGCCCAAGGTTGATCACTCCATGGGCTTTGACATTCGCGGCGGTCGCCATCCCGTGGTGGAAGCCATGCTGCAAGACCAAGCAAACACATCCTTCGTCGCCAATGACTGCAATCTTTCCGAAGATGGCCGCAGATTGTGGCTGCTCACCGGCCCCAACATGGCGGGCAAATCCACCTTCCTGCGCCAGAACGCCCTCATCGTCATCATGGCGCAGATGGGATCCTATGTGCCCGCAAGCTCCGCCCATATCGGCATTGTCGACCGCCTCTTCAGCCGCGTGGGCGCCGCCGATGATCTGGCGCGCGGGCGCTCCACCTTCATGGTCGAGATGGTGGAAACCGCCGCCATCCTCAATCAGGCCACCAACCGTTCGTTCGTCATTTTGGATGAAATCGGCCGCGGCACCTCCACCTTTGATGGCCTCTCCATCGCCTGGGCCGCCGTTGAGCATCTGCATGAGGCCAACCGCTGCCGGGCGCTGTTCGCCACGCATTATCATGAACTCACTGCCTTGGCCTCCAAGCTCGACCATCTCGCCAACGCCACCGTGAAGGTGCGCGAATGGCAGGGCGATGTGGTGTTCCTGCATGAAGTGGCGCCCGGTGTGGCTGACCGCTCCTACGGCATCCAGGTGGCGCGGCTTGCAGGCCTGCCAGCTCCTGTCATTGCCCGCGCCACGCAAGTTCTGCAGAAGCTTGAGCAGAGCGAGCGGACCTCGGCGCGAAAAACCATGATCGATGATCTGCCGCTG
>JANOTU010000524.1:0-2395 GCA_031416515.1 Hyphomicrobiales bacterium | reverse complement strand
ACCCCCCTCAACTTAGGTTCACTCGCATTGCCATGAGAGTGGGTCCCAGCCCGGGACCCGCTTTTTTTATTGCCTGAAGGGACGATGACGGAAACAAGGATATCACGCGAAGTGGGACCCGCATTGCGGGTCGCCGCGCTTATCGAGCCGGTGCTGGAGAGCATGGGTTTCAGATTGGTGCGCGTGAAATTGACCGGGTCCACGCTCCAGATCATGGGCGAGCGGCCGGATGGGACGTTTTCGATTGATGATTGCGAACAGGTGAGCCGGGCGATTTCGCCGCTGCTTGACGTGGAAGATGTGATTTCGGCGCGCTATCAGCTGGAAGTGTCATCGCCGGGGATTGACCGGCCCTTGGCGCGCGCCAGTGATTTCGAGGCCTGGGCGGGCCATGACGTCAAAATTGAAATGGCGGTGCCGGTGGCGGGGCGCAAGCGCTTTCGTGGGGATATTGAAGGTTATCACGAGGGCGAAGTGCGGCTGTTTATCGAGAATCCGGCGGGCGGCTCTGAGCCGCTTCTGGTCGGTGTGCCGTTTCAGGATATTTCCAGCGCCCATCTGGTGCTGACCGACAAGCTGATTGAAGCCGCCCGCGCGCGCTTGCCTGTGAAGGGCTACGCCGATGGGGCAGAGATAGACGAAGACCAATTGAGGAGTGAAGACAATGGCTGAACCCGCAGTGAGCGCCAACCGGCTCGAACTCTTGCAAATCGCTGATGCCGTGGCGCGCGAGAAGACTATCGACAAATCGGTGGTGCTCGAAGCCATGGAAGAGGCGATCACCCGCGCCGCCAAAGCGCGCTACGGGGCGGAGAATGAAATCCGCGCCGAGATCGATCCCAAATCCGGCGAGATGCGGCTGAACCGCCTTCTCCTGGTGGTGGAGAAAGTCGAAAACGACGCAACCGAAATCAGCCTGGTGGAAGCCAACCGCCGCAATCCAGCAGCAACACTGGGCGACTTCATCGCCGAGCCGCTGCCGCCCATCGAGTTTGGCCGCATCGCCGCGCAAAACGCCAAGCAGGTGATCGTGCAGAAAGTGCGCGATGCCGAGCGCGAGCGCATGTATGAAGAATATAAAGACCGGATCGGCGAGATCGTCCATGGCGCTGTGAAGCGCGTCGAATACGGCAATGTGATTGTCGATCTGGGCCGCGGCGAAGGCATTGTCAGGCGCGATGAATCGCTGCCGCGCGAGACCTTCCGCCCCGGCGACCGCATTCGCGCCTATGTTTACGATGTGCGCCGGGAACCTCGTGGCCCGCAGATTTTCCTGTCGCGCACCCATCCTGAATTCATGTCTAAACTTTTTGGCCAGGAAGTGCCGGAGATTTATGATGGCGTGGTTGAGGTCGTGGCCGTGGCGCGTGATCCAGGCAGTCGCGCCAAGATCGGTGTGCGCTCCAAGGACAGCTCGATTGATCCTGTCGGCGCGTGTGTTGGTATGCGGGGCTCCCGCGTTCAGGCGGTGGTCAATGAGCTTCAGGGCGAGAAGATCGACATTATCCAATGGTCGCCGGATGTGGCGTCGTTTGTGGTCAATGCGCTGGCACCCGCTGAAGTCACCAAGGTGGTGCTGGATGAGGAAGCCGAGCGCATTGAGGTTGTGGTGCCGGATGAGCAGCTTTCCCTTGCCATTGGCCGTCGCGGCCAGAATGTGCGCCTTGCCTCGCAGTTGACCGGCTGGGACATCGATATCATGACCGAAGCTGACGAATCCGAGCGCCGCCAGAAGGAATTCGCCACCCGCACGTTGCGATTTACTGAAGCGCTTGATGTGGATGAGACCCTGGCGCAGTTGCTCGCTTCAGAAGGGTTTGACACTGTTGAAGAAGTGGCCTTCGTCGATCTGCGCGAAATCGCTTCCATTGATGGCCTTGATGATCAGACGGCAGAGGAACTCCAAAACCGCGCCCGTGAATTTCTCGACCGTGCCACGGCGGAGCTTGAAGCCAAACGGGTTGAGCTAGGCGTGCTTGATGAACTCAAGGAAATCGACGGCCTGACTCCCGCCATGCTGGTGGCTTTGGGCGAAGCAGGTGTCAAATCCATCGAAGACTTGGGCGATTGCGCCACCGATGATCTCACCGGCTGGACCGAGCGCAAGGCGGGCGAGCCAGCGGTGAAGCACAAGGGCGCATTCTCGGATATGGATGTCTCCGCCGAAGAGGCCAACAAGCTGATCATGGCAGTGCGCGTCAAGTTGGGCTGGATTGAAGCGCCGGTGGATGCCGCTGCCGATGTTGAAACCCCAGCCGACGCGGACGCTTAAGAAAGCGCACACGCAATGGCAAGCGCGCATCTTGCGTTCTTCCCTTCTCCCCTCGTGGGAGAAGGTGGCGCGAAGCGCCGGATGAGGGGGCGGTTCCGCGAGTCCATGAGGCAGTTGTACTCG